>WRML01000038.1 GCA_009777165.1 Kiritimatiellota bacterium | reverse complement strand
GGTAGAAGAGAACGCAAAAAAAATCATGGCATCCCATCGGGATGCCTCTTTTAGGCGCATCCCGTGCCCCATCGGTCGCACCTGCGCCGACGGGGGCCCCTTTTCCTGCGGACAAGGGGGGGAGGGCATTTTTCTACCGAGAGACACATCCCTAACGGGATGTAAGAATGGAACACGTTTAATGTGAATTCACTATACAAAACGCGGCATTATCGTGGTGACCGTTGTGCGTTGTATGCGGGGAATATCACTTCACCGCCTCATCCCACAACGCGCGGAGACGCTTCGCCGAGACGGTCATCGGGGTACGGAGTTCTTGGGCGAAGACAGACACACGGAACTCTTCCACCATCCAGCGGTAGTGTTCGAGAAGAAGTTTATCGTGTCGGGGGGGGGGCGGCTGCGAGATGTATTCAACGTACTGTTGCCATAGCGGTTGCACTTCGTTACGCTTGCGCAACTCCCCGGCTGGGTTCGTCTGCGCACGCTGGATGCGAACGCGCATCGCCTCGAGGTAACGCGGTATCTGCTGAAGCTGCGCGCTCGGTACCGCCTCGGCAAAGCCTGGAAAAATCAGCCACGCCAGTTGATCCGTCACGTCATCAACCGTCTCCCTCGCGATTGGTGTTGCGCTCAGTATCGCATCCATCTCGCTGGCGGATTGCAGGATCGCGATGACCAGCCGCGTGCGTGCGGCATGCGCGGCGGGAAACCGTCCGCGTTCCGATTCCAGCCGCGACTGGAATGCCTGTGCGTCACGGATGACAGGCTTGCCCTCCACAAACGTCTCGCGCAACGTGGCGTTCATGATTTCTGTGCCGAGCTGCGCGGCAGTCATCTCGAGTTGCGTCATGTAACACGCGACGGCGCGGGGGAGGGACAATCGTCCTCGCGATCGCTCAGTCGCGTTAATGTTCGCGAGGACGTTTGCTCCTCTCGGTTCCCCCCCCAGCACCACTGCGAAAAGCCGGCACACCCCCTTCTCATGCGCCGCCGCCGCCGTGCCCGCATCCGCGAAGAGCCGCAGTGAGACGGAGTCGTGTTCATCCACCAGCGCGGGATAGCTGATGACCGGCCACCCCGCCTTTCCGACATCCACCTGCTGGGGGAGCGTACCGAAATCCCAATGCGTCAGCCTATCGCGATTCCACAGCGCGAGGGTTGCGCTTGGCGGGCGAGTTTCGGTACCCCGTGCCTCCTCGCGACCCGCGAAGAGCCGTAGCAACGCATCCATGTTTCGCCCGCTGCCCAGCTCTTCCCCCCCCCCTTCAGTGACGACGACGAAGCGCATCCGCAGGTGAGGGGGGAGGTCGTCTTCACGCCAATGGTCGAAGGGGGGTCTTACGCCGCGCACCGCATAGAGCGCCTCCGCGAACGCCTCTGCCACCCCCCCCTTGCCCGGGACCATGCGCGAACGGCACATCGCAAGCGTCTCGTCGTAGGGTTGCAGCAGCCGCCGCACTTTCGTGGGAAGCACATTGAGCATCCACCGTAACTTCTCCTCCAGCATCCCTGGCACAAGCCAGTCGCTCCGCCACGCCGCGACAACCGGTAACCGGGAGACCGGGACTGTACAGGTGATACCGTCGCTGGACTCGCCGGGCGCATGACGATACGTCAACGGCAAACGGTTGCCGCCGAGCATCACCGAACTGGGGAACCCCTGTTCCAGGTCATGCGGCGGAGGCAGATCGGAGTCGAGCATGGTCAAAGGCGCAACGGCATCCTTGCCGTTGGCGCCGTTTTCCCCTGACGGCAGGGATGCCGTTGCGGCGATCCATTTTCGCAAATCACTCGCGGTACAGACATCCTGTGGGATACGCTCGTCGTAAAACGCGAAGGCGCGTTCGGGGTCGAACAGGGTCCCGTGCCGCCGCAGTTTCGACTCCGCATCCAGCAGGGCGCGGCTACGCGCGAGGTTCTCGGTAAGGAAGGGGGGGAGAGGCGCAGGGAAAGCCCCCCCCACGAGTCCCTCGCGGATCATGATGGCGCGGGACTCCGCAGGATTGATCCGGCTGGCGTCGCGCACACGCGACTCGACCAGCACAAGCCCGAACAACGTGACCCGCTCCCGCACGGTCGTGAAACCGCGTTCGCCATCCCACTGGAGGGAGTGGTAACTGTACTTGCAATGCCGTTTGGCGATAGGCTCAACCCACGCCGGGTCAATGCAGGCCGCCGTGCGGGCGTAGAGGCGCGACGTCTCCACAAGCTCCCCGGCGATAATCCAGTCGCGGGTTGAGTGGCGCAACGGCATCTTGCCGGCGTTGGCGCGTTTTTTCTCTGGCTGGAAGCCGTGACTCCGTTTCACAAGCCCCGAGCCGGGGAACAAGGCGAAGCGTATCCCGCGGCCCCCCCGGTAGTCGCCTGTGTCGGGGTCACGCTGGCCGAGGTTTGAGAGCAGGCCTGTAAGCAACGCGCGATGCATCCCCGCCTCGCCACCGCTCGTTGTGGCGACATCTAACCCCAGCGCTTTGCAAATGGACGCAAGCTGCTCGCACAGATCCATCCAGTCGCGCATCTTGGGATAGGACAGGAAATTGTCTTTGCACACACGGCGCGCGACAGTCTGCGAGCCTTTCGCGGTCTGTTCACCCCACCACCGCCACAGGCGTATGAGCGCGGAGAAATCCGAATTCGGCGTGAGGAAACGGGCGTGACATTTGTCCGCCTCGGCTGATTTCTCCAAGGGGCGGCGTCGCGGGTCGTCGCCCTCGAGCGCCGCCACGACAATGAGCGTGTCCGCAAGCGCCTTCTCATGGTGCGCCGCGAAAAGGATACGCGCAAACGCAGGGTCAATCGGCAGACGCGCAAGCTCACGACCGAGGCGGGTAAGGCGGTAGGAGGAGTGTCCCCCCCCTTGTGTCCTTCTGTCCTTGTGTCCTTCCGTTATACCGCAAGGATGCAAGGTCGGTGAGAGGACAGAAGAACGGACGGGGGGACAGGAGGGCGTAAGGGATGGAGCGATCGCATCCAGCAACTCCAGTTCGCGATACCCCTCCTTGATTAGCGCATGACTTGGCGCATCAATGAACGGGAAGGCCTCGATGTCACCGAGCTTCAGATCCATCATCGTGAGGATGACACGCGCGAGGCTTGAGCGCAGGATTTCGGGGGGGGTGTAATCGTCGCGTTTGTTGAAGTCGTCTTCCGAATAGAGCCGGACACAGATACCGGGCGCGATGCGTCCGCAACGCCCTTTGCGCTGGTTCGCGCTCGCTTGCGACACCGGCTCAATCTGAAGTCGCTGGACTTGCGTGCGCGGGTTGTAACGGCTCAAGCGGACCAGCCCAGAATCTATCACATAACGGATGCCCGGCAACGTCACCGATGTCTCCGCGACGTTCGTCGATAAAATGATTCGTCGGTTCGGCGAGAGGTTGAACGCGCGTTGCTGCTCACCCGCAGGGAGCGACGCAAGCAGGGGGATGATTTCCGTACGCGGCAACCTCCGACCTGTGAGCACCTCTGTCGCCTCGCGGATGTCGCGTTCCCCCGGCAGGAAGACGAGGATGTCGCCAGGTCCTGTTGTGTCACCGCATACCGTCGATGTCGCGCATGGATTCGCATCCATTCGGTTCAGGTGATGGCCCCTGCGTTCTTCGGCGATGAGTTCGTCTACGGCGTTGGCGATTTGACGTGGCAGGTCAGGGTCGTCGTCATCGTCGGGGGCGAGCCAGCGTGTCTCAATCGGGTAGAGCCGACCTGGCACGGACACGATGGGGGCATCGTCAAAAAACACCGAGAAGCGTTTCTCGTCGAGCGTCGCGGAACTGATGATGACGTTGAGGTCAGGGCGATGCGGCAGGATGTGCTTGAGGATGCCGAGAAGGAAATCAATGTTCAGCGACCGCTCATGCGCCTCGTCAATGATGAGCGTGTCGTACTTGCGGAAGAGCCTGTCGTGACGCGTCTCCGCGAGCAGGATACCGTCCGTCATGAACTTGACGACCGTGTCCTTCGAGAGACGCGACTCAAAACGGTGCTGGTAGCCCACGAAGCGATCTGGCCGAGATACGTCTGAATGGTCGACAGAAAAATCCAGTTCTTCCGCGACACGCCGTGCCATCGTGGTTGCAGCGAGGCGTCGCGGTTGAGTACAGCCGATGAGGCCTCGTGTGCCACGCCCCGCCTTCAGCGCGATCTTCGGCAGTTGCGTCGTCTTACCCGATCCTGTGTCACCGCAGACAATCAACACCTGATGCTGTCGCAGCGCATCTGCGATTTCATCAACGTACGCTGTAATCGGCAGTTCAGATGGAAACGTGTACCTCATAGTCGTTGGAAACGTGAGACCGTATAACAGGTGTTGAGCCGTATGTTCAATTCAAATTACGAGCTCCTGTAGCCGAGGTTCCATAACGTCTCACGCATACAAGCCGATGATGCGGGGGGTGATGTCAACCAAACTCTGGGCGTTCGCGAGAAACGCGGATGCCTGCGGGCCGACGGCGATGAGCGGCACAGGGTTGCGCGTATGGCCGCGTACACCGATCTCCTCGATGTTGCCATGGTCACTGGAGATGATCAACAGGATACCCGCCTTGACGCACAGTTGCACGACCGCGTCAAGGAACGTATCCAGCACCTTGATCACCTTGCAGGCTTGATTGTAGTCGCCCGAATGCCCGATCAAATCCGTGATGAACATCTCGAACAGCGTGAAGTCGTTCGCGCGGGAAATCTGCAAGAGGTGGTCCGCCGCCTGGAGGGGGGTCACCTGCTTGACCGCATACCCCTTCTCGGCAAACGTCTTGCGCGTGATATCATGCGCGAGGGCGTGGTTCGCAAGGAGGTCGTCCTGCATGGCGATCGTCTCGGGTTGCGTCAGCGCCATGACGGTCGTGACGGACTTGAAGCGGCGCGCGGCAATCTCCTCGATATTGTCCGCCATGTATGCGTCCGCGAAACGGCAGCGCAGTGACTTGCGGGTCAGCGCCATGAAGAGGTTATCCTCGTGCAGGAGCTTGCGCAGGCTCGGGCCCGGGAACCCCTCGCAGTGGCGTCCCATGTACTGTGCGGCGTTGACGCCCGTGAACATCGCAGTCTGTCCCGTGGCGCTCTGCGGCAGCCCGGGGATATCGAGGCATGCGTCAATCGCCACGCCGTTCTCCTCGATGAGACGGCACAACGTCGGGCACACACCCGCATGAATCGGGTTGTCCTTCGCCGGTGCTCGCAAGCCGATGCCGTCAATGAATAGGAACAGGACTTTCATCGTGTAACACCCGGCAGCCACGTCGTAATCTGCGGGAACACCATCAGCAGGGCACAGAGCGCCACCAGCACGAGCAGGAACGGCATCGACCCTCGGAAAATCGTCTGGAGCGGGATGCTCCGGTCAATGCCGCTCACCACATACACGTTCACCCCCACGGGCGGCGTGATGACCCCCATCTGCGTCACGACGACGACGATGACGCCGAACCAGATCGGGTCGAACCCCAGATCACTCACGACCGGATAGAAAATCGGGATCGTCAGCAGGATGAGCGCGAGCGCGTCCACGAAGCACCCCGCCACAAGGAAGAACAGGATGATCAGCGCGATGATGAGCATCGGCGGGAGCGGCAACGCCGCCAACCACGCCGCAAACTGCGTCGGCATCCCCGTCACCGCCAGGAAATGCCCGAAGAGCGTCGCGCCCGCGATGATCACCAGCACCATGCACGACGTGCGGACGGTCTCCTGCGCCGCCTGCCAGAACATCTTGCGCGTGCAGTTGCCGCCGAGCGCGGCCAGGACGATACTCCCCAACGCGCCCATCGCCGCCGCCTCCGTCGGCGTGAACCATCCCATGAACATCCCGCCCATCACGAACGCGAACAGCAGCAGGGTCTCGATGACCCCCAGCAGCGATGCCCAGCGCACACGCCACGGCACGCGCACCGCCGGCGGCGCGAGCGACGGGTTCAGTAGGCAACGGATGTAAATCATCGCGCAGAACAACGCCGCCATCAGCACCCCCGGCAGGATACCCGCGATGAACAGCTTGCCGATGGACTGTTCCGTCAGGATCCCGTAAACGATGAACACGACGCTGGGCGGGATGAGCATCCCGAGGCTCCCCCCCGCCGCCACCGTACCGCTCGCCAGCGCGTCGTCGTACTTATATTTTTTCATTTCCGGCAGCGCCACCGCCGCCATCGTCGCCGCCGTCGCCGGGCCCGACCCGCAGATCGCCCCGAACGCCGCGCACGCCCCCACCGTCGCCATCGCCAGCCCGCCGCGCCACGCCGACAGCCAGCTGTTCGCCGCCGCGAACAACCGCCCGCTGATGCCCGCGTGGAACGCCACCTGCCCCATGAACACGAAGAGCGGGATCACGGTCAGGTTGTAGTTCGCGAACGTGTCGTAGAGGTCCGTCGCGAGCAGCGCCCGCGCAGACGGCCACGAGCCGATCGCCGCGAAACCCGTCACCCCCACCACCCCCATCGCCAGCGCGACGGGCATGCTTCACAGCAACAGCACCACCATCACCACGCAACCTAAAATGCCGATTTCCACAGGCGTCATGGCTTGATCATCCCCCGTCCCGGATAGAGCAGGTGGAACACCACAACGAGCGCCGTCACCGCAAACGCCACCGCCATGACCCACGGCACCCAGAAGATGGGGATCGCAATGGTGGCCGTCACCTCGCCGCTGCGCAGGAACCGCTGCCCGTACCCGACACACCCCCACGCCGCCCAGGAAAACCCCGCGATCATGATCAGCCGCATCACCGAGTCCACCACGACGCGCCAAGGCCACGACAGCTTCTGGAAGAAATACTCGATGGCGACGTGCCCCTTCAGCGCCGTCGTCAACGGCAGCGCGCACGCGGCCGTCACCGCCCCGCAGATCCGCACCACGTCATACGCCCCCTTCAGCGGGAACCCCGCCCGGCGCAAGAGCACGTCCGCCCCCGTCACCAGCATCATCACCAGCAGCCCCGCACCGGAGACGACGGTCATCCCATACGTCAGCCAGACGGCCCCCCGCCAGAACGGACCCAACGGTTTTCGATCAGTCTTCATGCCATCGTCACTTCCATTCCCCGGAACGCGCTGCGGCAATGTACAGCTGGATTTCCTTCAGCACGTCCGACCCCGGGAGCCCCCGCTGGTCAACCTTCGCCGTCGTGTCCACCAGCAACGGCTCGACCTTCTCCCGCCACACCCCCTGCTCCTCCGCGCTGAGCTGGATGAACGTGTGCCTCAGCCCGCGCGCAAACTCCGTCCCCTGCGCGTCCGCATCGTTCCACGCCTGGCCGTGCTTCGCCATCCACTCCTTGTTCACCTGCAGGATCATCTTCTGAAGATCCTCCGGGAGGCTCTCCCACTTCTGCTTGTTGAAGGTCACGTAGAACGCGGTCGTGTAGCCGATACACGCAGAGTCCGTCACGCACTTGGTGACCTCCCCCTGCTTCCACCCCTTCAACGCCTCGATCGGGCAGAACGTCGCATCCACCACACCCTTCTGGAGCGCCTCGTAGGTGTCCCCCTGCGGCATGCTGATGGGCGACGCGCCGAGGCTTTCCACGATCTTCGAGCTGAACCCCGTCGCACGGATCTTCATCCCCTGCATGTCGGCCAACGTGTTGACAGGTTTCTTCGACGCCAGTATCCCAGGCCCGTGCGCGTGCAGGTACATGATCTTCGTGTCCGCCGTCTCTTCCGGCTGCCACCGGAAAAAGATTTCGTTCGCGATGCGTGTCGCGCTCATGCCGTCGGGATACCCGACGGGCAGGTCCAGCAACTCCAGCAACGGGAAACGCCCCCGCGCGTATGCGAACCCGCTCATGCCGATGTCCGAGACGCCATCCACGACCCCCTGGTAACACTGCTCCGCCTTGGTCAACATACCACCCGAGAAAACCGTGATGCGGATCTGGCCCCCGGAGCGTTCCCCGATTTCCTTCGCCCACGCTTCCGCCAGCTTCGCTTGCACATGCGTCGGCGAAAAGAACACGCTGTACGTCAACTCGTAAGCCGCCCTCTCCCGCTTGCCGCATCCGGTCATCAAGACGACCGTCAATAAGAGAAAACCAGATAACCATTTAATTTTCATGGGGAGATAGTTTACCTGACTCGTCGCCCACACTCAACAGTTTTTTTCATGATAACGGGTGTTCACGAAACCAGAAAAATCGTCCTTGAATTTTACGGGCGATTCCTGTATACATATAGCTTCATTTTTTTTACGGGTGGGGGAAGTCTCGCCGCCGTAAAAATTTTTCGGGGTGTTGCACAGCCTGGTAGTGCGCCAGCTTTGGGAGCTGGATGTCGGAGGTTCAAATCCTCTCGCCCCGACCAGTCTTGGCCCCGACAAGCGATTGCGAAGCGATGACCCGTCAAATGAAATGACCCTTGGGGACAATGTCATGGACTGGGGGACATTCTTCACCTGTGGCGCGTTGAGCATGCCATGCTTGGGCAAGAGGACTGAATCAAGGGCGCAGGTACACAAACGGCGGTTCGGACTCGGGGCGAGGTTGAATCTCGATGTTCCCAAAAAGGTTACCCAACGTACAGTACCTTCTGGTCGCTTTATAGATGCCGCCGCCTTTCTGGATTGCCACAAAACCCTTTCCGTAGAGGGGGGGCGAGTGGGAGTCCAGCTTCACGCGCGTGAGGAAGTCGTTCGAGGTGATGCCCGTCCGCAGCGCGTGGTTTAACGCGTCAATGTCAACGTTGCTGGTGATCATCAGGGGGATTGTGTCCGAGAGGTCATCCGTGACGTTCATGAGGATCGCCCACATATTGCTTTCCGCCGTCAGATTTGTGTTGAGGATAACATTAAGGTAATCGGTACTGCTGGCATAGTCGTTCGCTTGCCCTGCCGCAGACGTCGTAACGAGCGCGGCGTAAACATGCTTCCCCTTCTTCGACACTGCCGTCAGATTCGCGCGAAGCGCCTCATACATTGTGACCGGGAAAAGCAGTTCAGTCGCGAGAGAGAACGCAAGGAAAACGCCAATGACCATCAGGATGTCTTGGCGGCACGAGTCATGGCAATCGCGGACACACGTTTTTGTAAGAAAATCAATGATGCTCCGTTTCTGCCGGCTGAACGGAACATAACAAAACACTGAAACCAGTGGGATAAACAACGCCAGCTTTCCATAGCGGTCGGGGAAAGGGTCCCCCTCCATATCATACAACATGAAAAACGGGAAGGCGAAGAAGAGTTTGCAGATGTAGCGTACCGTCGCGCACCGAAAGGATAACCTCCCACCTCTCGTATCTGCGACACGCAAGCCAACAGCGTCCATCCCCAACGTCGCTTGTCTGGAGGATGATTCAAGCAAGGCGAAATAAAGATAACTCAGCAATAGAAAAACAGGACCCGCATGGGTCTCCAAAGAGGGAGGGCAGAGAATGGCGATGAGACCGAAGGGAATGCCAAGGACGATGAAACAGTCAAGCGCGAACGCCGCGATTCTCCGCCCCGCCCCGGCAGGGATATCGTTTTGCGGAACGCCAGGCCGCCCCGTGTCTGATGTGCCGTTTCCCATACCGCCACCTCCACCTTGTGGTAACGCATGGATTCCACACCAGACGCTACCTTCGGCGGCAGGATGCCGCCGCTACCTTACGTTCACCCTCACGCGTCAATGCTGCCCAATCCGCGGAGGGATCTCCTCGGCGGCCACTGCCACTTTCTTCTTACGCTTCTTCTTGGCCTTCGGGGGTTTCTCCCTGGCGCGGTAAGCCTCTTCGCGCTCGAAACAGCCCTTGACGGTCTCGCGGACGGCATCAAGGGTGTTCAGATCGCAGAGTTGCCTGCGGACACCCGCCGATCCCTTCAGGCCGCGCAGGTAACGGAAGAGGTGATAGCGGAAAACATGGACCAGCGCCTCCTCGACCTGTCCCGTTTCCGGGATACCGTATTTGGCGTAGAGGAGCTGGAGGTGATCCTGCTCCAGCTTCAGGTGCGACTCCAGCGCCGTCGCGATAACCGCGATCTCGCGCCTGGGGCGGATATGCGTCGGGGAGTGCTTCACCGGCTTGACCTGTGTCGCGAACATCATGCGGAGGTCTTCGAATATCCATGGGTTGGCGACCGCCGCGCGGGCGATCATAATCGCATCCACCTCGGTTTCCTCGAACATGTGCCACGCGCTGTAGCGCGAGTGGACATCCCCGTTCCCGATGATTGGGATTTTCGCACGCCGCTTGACCTCGCCGATCAGCTTGATGTTCGCCTCGCCCCGGTGCCCCTGCGACGCGAAACGTCCGTGGATGGTCAACGCGGACGCCCCTGCGGCCTCCGCAGCGGCAAGGACCTCAAACGCCGCGATCCGGTCGGGTGTCGAGCCCAGGCGGGTCTTGACGGTGATCGGCAACGCGACGGCCTTTTTCATGGCGGCGATGATGTCATGTATCCGCTGGGGGGTTTTGATGAGTTCGGAGCCCGCACCCTGATCCGTGATCCGCTTTGCCGGGCACCCGGCATTGAGGTCAATCGCGACGAAGCGCTTCGTCTGCTCGATCCGTACGGCGGCCTCGGCGAACTCGTCCGGCTCGGTACCGAACAGGTGCGCGACCACGGGCCCCTCGTTCTTGGTCGTCTCCAGCAGGCCCCACGTCTTTTTCGCATCCGGATGGAGCAGGCCCGTGACACTCGCCATCTCGGTGTACGACATCGCAGCACCATACCGATGGCTGATGCGGCGCATCGGCGAATTGCTGTATCCCGCAATCGGCGCGAGAAACACAAGCGGCAGTCCGTTGTTACGGAGCCCAAAAATACTGTGAAGTGGATTTGGCATAATGAGATAATGTAATTGATATTCGGGTTTTTGTAAATCACAAAAACAGGAGAATGCGTTTTTTGGGAAACCCTTCGTCCGACGGAACGTTTCCCAAGGTGGTGTGATAGCATTTTCGTCCCTTGAGTCCCCTTGGTCCCCTGCGCTGCCGTTTACGGGGCTTTCAGCACTCGCAGCTCACGAGGACGTTCGCCCTCCATTTGTTCGGCTTTCAGCCTTTGGCTGGAAGCGGCTCGACTATTTACTTAAAATGCGCTGGCTTACAATTCACCAAGGACAGTAACCACCCTTCGGCAGTGGTTCCAGGCACAACAGATGGAAACGGCCACTGCACTCGATGGGTCGCGACCAGATCAGACACTGATTCCCACACGGGAGAACAAATCAGCCAAGGAACGTTGAGAACACGCAGCGTCGGTGTACATCACGACAGGGAGGAACCCCTCCTGAAGCTGGACGGGACGCAGGTGCAGGGCGGAGCTTTCGCGATCCTTGCCGTTGCTGTAGCCTAACGCGCTCTGTTCTTTGCCGGAG
>WRML01000037.1 GCA_009777165.1 Kiritimatiellota bacterium | reverse complement strand
GCCAGCCGGCGTCGATCAGCAGGTGGTCGAGGCCTCCGAAGCCGAAGACGTAGTCGTAGGTGCGGCTGTGGGCCCCCCCGAGGCGCTGGGAGGGGGCGTAGTAGTTCAGCGCGATGTCCGTCCAGAAGTAGCGCAGGAGCGCGTCGGCCGTGTCGCGGATGCGCGGGACGGGGCAGGCCCCCTCCAGCAGCATGAGGCACTCGACGTTGACGGCGTAGTAGGTGGGGCTGACGAACTCGTGCACGCCGTCGTCGTAGACGGCGCGGATGAACGCGGTGAGGCGCCGCTCGCCCTCCGCGACGGCGTCCGCGTCGCCCAGGGCCCCCCCGAGGAGGATGAGGTCGGAGGCGTTGAGGATGGCGATGTTGGTGTAGGTGGGGCGCGGGCGGGGGTTGAGGAGCCCGCGCAGGCCGTAGGCCAGCACGGCGCGGAAACGCTCGCGCACGGGGGGGGGGAGTTTTTCGCGGTGGAACATCCAGAGCAGCGCGGCGTGCTGCATGCAGAAGTCCACGGCGTTGAAGTCGGTGACCTCGGTGTCGCGCGAGTACCAGGGGAAGTTGCCGTAGCCCTTGCTCGCGGGGTCGGTGTCCTGCATGGCCTCGGCGAGGGCGAGGATGTCGGCGATGCGCGTGAGGTTCGTGTTGGCCTCGGCATACGCGAGCATGGCGGTGAAGAGCTCACGGCAGCCGTAGACCGGATCGGGGCGCGAGACTTTGCGGTGCACGCCGTCCGCCTGGCGGAGCTGCTCCGCGCGGATTTCCGCGTGCGTCGCGCACCGCGCGGCGGCCGCGAGGGAAATGACCAAATATGCGAAGATGATTTTTGCGTTCATGATTCTCCTTTTTTTTCAGCACGCAGATGACGCAGGATTTTCGCAGATTCTTATCTTTTGTCTAAATCTGCGCAAATCTAAAAAAATCTTTCCTTTTATTTCGCCTCGATACGTTTGCGGCAATCCGCGAGCCACAGGTCATTGAGCTCGGTCAGGGTCTTGCCTGTCTTCGCTTTCCAGAAGTCGTCCGTGTAGGTGCCTTCGCGCAGGGTGGCGTTGAGCGCGAGCAAGAACTTGCCGTCGCGGCCGTAGGTACGGACGGCCCAGTCGAGGAAGTTGGCGGAGACGCGGTAGCTCCCGTCGTAACGCGCGCTGCCGATGTTGCGCGACGTGATCTCCGCGCCGCGGCTCTCCGGCTCGAACAAAAACCAGCGGATGTAGTCCGCGATGCCCTCGACCAACCACCCGGGCGTGTTGCCCTTGCCGTAGGCCTGCACGATATGCACCATCTCGTGCACCGACGCGCCGACCGCCTCCTTTGGGACGTCCGTCACCCACTTCGCGTTGAGGTTGATGACCCCCCCACCGGCCGACGCGGGCCCGTCCATGTCCGTGCGGAGGCGGAACGTGACAAGGCTCGCGGGCGTGTGCCCCGGGCTCGCGAGCATCGTGCGGAGCTTGGGGTACCACGACTCGCAGACGGACAGCAGATCGTTGGTGACCCACTTTTCCAGTTGCGGCGCGGAGGTGTAGTCCACGATGAAACGCATGGACTGCTTCGGCACATCCAGCTCGCGCAGGCGCTGCTCGCGCAACACCGTCTCGTCGTACGACGGCGGTGGCGATGCCTTGCTCACCACGTCGAACTCGCAGTAGAACGTGTTGTCGAACGGCGTCTTGCCGGACGTGGTGCGGCGGATGTCGAAGAGCAGGTAACGGAAGTTACCGAGCTCGCCGCGCGTGTCCGTGACGGAGACGATCTGCTGACCGTTCGAGGTGTTCTTCGTGCGGGTGTCCACACGCGCGATCAACCGCCAGCCGCACGCTTGGGGGTCCTGCGGGCGCTTGGGATTCGTCTCGAACTTAGCGGCAGTCCCGTCCGAGGCATAGAGGTCATAGACCTGCGGGCTGCGCTCGCTGTTGTGCCACGAGTAGGTGTTGACCTGCGTGATGCGACGCGGTGAACCCAGGTCCATCAGCACCCGCCCCCCGTCCGTATTCGGCGCGAAGAAGAAACACGAGCGCGGGTCATCGTCCGACTTCGGGATTCGCCCGTCCGTCAACACGTCGAGCGACGCGCCGTTACCGTCGCGCGTCCCCTCGACGAGCGAGAGGGACGCGCCCGTCGCGTCGTCATTATCCACCGGGCGCGGCAACGGCGAGAACCCGAAATTGTTCGCCGCCGGGGACGACACCATGTTCACACGCGGCTCCGCAAACGCCGATGCCGCAACACAACAACAACTAGCAATCAGAAGTTTCATGGTGTTTATTATGCAACAGATGTGGGGACGAGCGCAAGGGGGAAGTTCTAACGTTCGAGAGTTCTAAAGTTTCGATGGCAGTCGAGTGCAATCGAAAGCGGTCGAAACAGGGCAGTCCGGGAAGAATACAGGCGAATTTGCCGATACAGCAACACGCATGAAATCCGGTTTCGTCGCGACAATCGGCGCTCCCATCAGGTTCTGCACGAGATGTGAGCACAAGCGAAAAAGAGTCGAGCGTTTTTTCTATTGTTTGCCAGACGCAGCAGTTGCGAAAACCAGACGTTCTTCGCCGCCGAAAAACGAACTGAAAAAAAGCGGGGCTTCATCTGTGGACATACATGTGTCCATCTGTTACTATTAAATAATCGGATTTGAGACAGGAGGCTAAATTGAGAAAAATCATGTTGTTTGTGGCATCACTCGCAGTTGCGGCATATTGCTTCGGGCAGGTCCCCAAACCAACCGGATACCCTGACGTGAACGTCAGGGCGACCCTGACCGACGGCTCTCAACTGCAAGGGGTCCCGAAGCTCACAACGCTGACGCTCGTCACGACGTTCGGGAAACACGACATCCCGCTGGCGCTCGTCGCCGCACTCGACTTCACCAAGGAGGGGGCCAAGGTGCGGTTCCATAACAAGGATGTGTTGTCGGGGAAACTCGAAAACGCGTCGCTGGAAATCAAGACGATTTTCAACGACGTGCGCTTGGACTTTGCGCAGCTCAAGTCGGTGCAGTTCTCGACGCAGCGCGGGGGGGGGCGGGTGATGAACGAGCCGGGCCTGCTGCTCCATGCCCTGCTGGATTCGGACAGCGAGGACCTTGGCTTGTTCGACGCGCGTCTGGAGGCGAGGAACGTCCGCATCATCGAGGGGCGGGAGGGGAGCAACGCCATGCTGCTCGATTCGGAAGACACGCAGGTCATTATCCATCTGCCGTTTGCGCCGTACCCGATGCCCGAAGGCACCGTCGAGTTCTGGGCGAAAATCGCCAACCCTCACAAAAGATTTAACGGTGGATACAAACAGCCGCTGTTTTTCAATATTGAGTGCCAAGAGTTGAATTATCGCAACCACTTTTTCTTTGGGTTCTCCTCGAATAACGGCAGTGGGGGGGGAGGGTTGGGAGGCAGTTTATACGGGAGTGCCAGTATTGCAACGCACACGGCCGGCGCGGTCGCATCGGTTGCGGAAACAGGGGTGTTGGGGGATACCCCTGACGGATGGCATCATTACGCCGTCGTCTGGAAACGTGATGGCTTCGAGTTTCCTGAAGCACAGGGCAAGACATTCCTTTTGGCGGTTGACGGGAAAGTGATTGTCTCCGCTGGTTCCAGGGGCGTTGCGAATGTCCAAGAAGCTGTGGGGAAAAAGACCCAGTGTATGCTCCATGAAAAAAAATATTTCGATCCTGCCGCTTCAATCGCGATGGCGGATTTCAAAATCTGGGATCACGCCAAATTTCCCCAAGCCGATTTTTGACCTTACGTTCCGGAGACACGATGAGCCGAAAAGCACAAGACAAAGAGCAAGAGTTGCTTCTCTTCAATACTGAACGTGCAGATGCGTATGACCTGCATGACGAATCGTTTTTCCGCACCCTTGAGGCATGGATGGAACGCACGATGCAACCGTTGCTCACGGGAACGCACCACGTCCTTGAAGCGGGGTGCGGGACGGGGGCGTTCTGCCGGAACTTCATCCGGTATTTGGATGGCCGCGCCGTCTGGGAAACCACGGGCGTGGATATCGCGCCCGCCATGATTGCGTGGAATGAGCGTCACCCGCTGGCGCATTACCGTTCCATCGTGGGGGACCTTGAGGATGCCGGGCTGTTCGCGCCGGAGTCGTTTGACCTCGCCCTTTGCCCCATGACGCTCCACCATTTCCCCGACCCCCGCGCCACGCTCCGCAACATCGCCACGTGGCTCAAACCGGGGGGGTATCTCTTCATCATCGAACCCAACGGATCATCCCCGGTCAACCGCCTCTCAAAGTTTATCCGTAGATGCCTTGAGCTTGTCATGGGGTTGGATTATACGCGACGGTTTGCGACGGTCAACGAGACGGATCATTCGATGCGCAGTTATTTGCGCTGGCTTGCGCAAAACGACCTGGCCGTCTGCCACCGTGAGACGTGGTCCATCCTGCCGTCCACGTGCCCCGTCGGGATGATGAACGGGTCGCGTTATTACCTCTATAAGATGACGAACCTGCTCTGGCAACCCTTGTCGGGAAATACGCTGGTTCTGTTGGCACAAAAGCATAAGGAGAGCGTATGAAAAAGAATGGGTTGGGTTGGGTTATTGCGGCAGGGGGTGTTGCTGCCGCGTCGTTCGCGTGTGCGGAGCAGGTCGTCCCAGTGTGGCCGGAGGGGAACATCCCGTTGAAGACGAGCGACGCGCCGGAGAAGGTGAACCCGTCGGAGGACGACATCATCCGTCTGACGAATGTCAACGTCCCGACACTCACCGTTTTCCCAGCGGAGAACAAGGGGGTCCCCACTCCGGCGGTATTGGTCTGCCCGGGGGGGGCGTATTCCATCCTCGCGTGGAACCACGAGGGTACGGAGGTCGCGGAGTGGCTGAACAAGCAGGACGTGACCGCGTTTGTGCTGAAATACCGTGTCCCCAACAACCGGGACGGCGCATTCTGCGACGTACAACGCGCGATGGGGCTCATCCGCTCGCGCGCGGAGGAGTTCAACGTGAATCCGACAAAGGTCGGCATCATGGGTTTCTCGGCAGGGGGACACCTTGCCGTACGGGTCTGTACCAATTTCGAGAAGCGTTTCTACAATCCCGTAGACATGGCGGATAGGTTCCCGTGCCGCCCTGATTTCGCACTGATCCTTTACCCCGCATACTTGTCCGGACCCAACCGCAGCATGGCGGAAGGCCTACCTGTGACCATCGATACCCCCCCGACATTCTTGGTCCAATCGCAAGACGATATCTCTTACGTGGAGAGCAGCCTTGCGTATCACCCCGCGCTACTGGAGGTGGGCGTTCCTGTCGAGATGCACTTTTTCCCGGATGGCGGACACGGCTACGGCCTACGCCAGCGCGGGAAGACGTCGGACGTCTGGCCTTCGCGGGCGGAAGTGTGGCTGAAAGTGCAATCGGAGGATCGCACGTCGAAGATGAGGTCGCTCATGATCTTGGCGTACGCAACAATGGATCAGGGCAAGTTCGACGAAGTGGAAAACGTCATCCTGCCCCGTATGGAGAAAATCGTGGGGACTGCTGACGACTACAATATCCTCGTCACGCGCGGAAGGTTGTTCCAAGCGAAAGGTCAGCCGTTCTTCCCCCAGGCGCGCGAGGCGTTTCTCCGCGCCGCGAGGTTACGCCCTGATTATCCGGATGTCATGCATCACGTTCTCCAACTCGATCGGCAGATGCAGGACAAGTAAACGATCGAATTGCAGTCGCGACAGGTTTTACGCGCGACCCCGAATCACGCGCTCGCCAATTCTTTAATGGAGTCGTTGCAATTGCAGGACGGTCTCTACAATGAGGACGCAGATTATTTGAGAATCAGCCTAACCATCTGCCCGCCGCGCGCAAGGGGGACTGCCGCGTGACCTCTGGAGTGCGGCGGCTTGCCGCCGCTTTCATGCATGGGGCTCGCCCCACGCACAGACATAGGGGATACAGTCGTCCTCGCACGATGGCGATCCGCCGCATTCCAGAGGCCCTCCTTTCAGCCCGCGGGGAGGTACGGAGTGCCGAAGCTCGCCCTCCAGCGTTACTCGCTGGATACGGGCTCTTCTTCCTTTGCTTTCACTACGTCGGCGCGGCGTTTGGTCATGTTGTCGGCGCTGTAGGCGGGGATAAGATAGGTCCACTTGCCGGACTTGGCGTTGAACGCGTTGATCCGTTCGGTCGCTTGTGCGTCTGCGGCTTCGTCCGTCCCCGTAGGCGTGAATGACGCGCTGAGGTTGAAGTAGCGGTCCGCGCCGGCGGCGGCACCGATTTTGGCGGTGTAGGCCTCGCCGCTCGCGAGCGTCACTTTGAAGACAACCCCGGTGGTCATGCCGGTCTGCTCTTCGGTGAGCGCGGGGTCGGCGATGGTGTTGAAGTTGATATTCCCCAGCGTAGAATTCACGCTGTGCAGTTTGAAAGTGTCGAGCTCTTCGTTCTCGCCCAACCCCTCCAGCGTCCATACGCCATCTTTATTTTCCATCTTTAGCGTCTCTCCGTCGACCGTGTATTCGGCGGTGACAATCCCTGTCCTTGGGACAGACGCGATCTGCGTCTCCGTCCAGCTCTTGGGGTCGCCGTCGAACGCGTCGAGCGTTTCCGTGACGAGATAGACGGTGTCGCCCTCCGTGGCGACGTAACGCCCGCTGGGGTATGCGCCGCCGCCGTACATCGCCATCTGCCCGGTCGCCTCGCGCATATATTTCTCGCCGAGGCGAAGGGTCGCCAGCGATTTCCCCGACGCGCCCTGAAGGTCCACGACCAGCGCGTGGTCGAGCTTCTTGCCCGTGGCGACCTGCCCGATTTTCAAATCGCTCAACGCAAGCAGGTTCTCGCGGATTTTGACGATGTCGGCAGGATAGTCGTAGAGCGACTTCATGACCCAGCCTTCGCCCGTGCTTTCCAACGCCAGCGTTTTCTCTCCGTTGTCCGAAACCTCGATGCGCAGAATCTCGCTGAGGTCGAGCGTTTTCAAAACGGGCTTCCCGGTCAGGGACGGCGTTTTCAGTTTCTTACTGTTCGAGCTTACAACGGCAAGCCCGCCCAAGACAGCGGCCGCGGCCGCGAGTGTAATCAGTTTTTTCGTAGTCATAATGAGTCTTTCTCCTTTTGAGTTAAGAGTTAATAGTTAAGAGTTAATAGCTGAGGCTTTGAAACTATTAACTCTTCATTATTAACTATTAATTTTTCTCCTCGCGCCGCGCCACACGCCGAAGACAATCACCATCAGCGGCACGAGCGCGATGTTGACGAGTTTAAGCCTGAGCCCGAGACGCTCGATGTCGCGGTTGAGATTCTTGCGGACGTTCTTGAGTTGTTTGCGCGTCTCGACCTCCTGTTTGCGGAACTGCTCCAGCGCGGCCTGCTGTTCCTTGGAGAGGATGAAGCGTTCCGAGCCTTGCTTCTCCTGCTGCAGCGCGTTCAACTGCTGCTGGGCATCCTGAAGTTTCCGTTGCAGGGACTCTTCCTCCGCCTGCCACTTTTTCATGGCCTCGGCCTCCAGCTTGTCAACCTTGACGAACGGGCGGTTGAACTGCCCGCGCGAGCGGACACCGATCAACTCCTCGCGCCCTGCCAGTTGCTCGACCGTATTGCCGAAGAGCGTCATGTTGTCGTTGATGGGTTGCGCCATGTTACCGAACAACGTGGGGATGCTCTGGAAGCAGAACTGGTCTTGGATGAAGTCGGCATCGCCGAACAACACGACCACGCCGTTGCCGGAGATCAGGGCCGGGGGCGGTACTTTTTCGGACTCCTCCTCCGCCTCGATGCCGTTCGGGAACGCGGTCTTGAACGTGCCTTGCAGACGCGCCGCAAGGATGCGCTGTACGCCGTCCGGCTTCAACTGCGAACGCATCGCGCTCATGCCGAACTGCGCGTTCATCTGGTCAATCAGGCTCGTGTCGTCCTTCGACGATTGGATGAGCGGCGTCACGGTGATGCCGTTTCCGTCCGTGAACGAGAACGCCCCAGAGAACGGCAGCATGACCTGCGAGAGTTGCGCGGTCAGCAGGTCACCCTTCTCCAGATTCGCAGGCGTGAGCGAGAGGAACGCGGGGTTCTCTTCCGCCCGGCCGTTTCCGGCGTTGAGCTTCGTCGAGCAGGTCATGTCCGCGACGATCTTCGAGGTGTCGAAGGTCACGCCCCACGCGTCGAACAGTTTGCCCAGCGTGGAGGGGCCCGTCTGCCCGCCGCCCATCTGCATCATCATCGGGTTCTGCTGAGGGTTCGCCTGAAAGTCCGCGATGCTGAACGGATCCACAAGGGCGATCAGGCGCCCCCCGCGCAGCACGAACTGGTCGAGCGCAAGCAATGTTTTGTCCGACAGGTTCTTCGGATGCACCACGACCAGCGCCCTGACATCCGGCTCGATGGCGTCCGCCTCAATCGGAATCTCGCGCACGGTGTAGTCCTTGCGCAACTCCTGAAACACCATCCAGCCCTGATCCGGCTGTTGGCGGCGTTGCATCATCATCATCGGGTTCATGGGGGCCCCCAACACGCTGAGGCTGCTCATCACGCCGATGACGGGCTTGTCGGGCCATGCCACGCGCGTGATGAGGCGCGTGATGTCGTATTCGAGCGTCGGCTCGGAGCGCGGCGAGAAGCCCCCCATGACCTGCTCGCGGCCGTCGCTGACCGCCACCAGCCCGAAATAGACGGGCTGACCGAACATCGAGGTCTGCTGGGGCTCCACTCCGTAACGCTGCGCCCACTCCTCCGCTTCCGAATCGGGCTTCGGGTCAAAGGCCTCGAGGATGACGCGGCCTCTGCCCGCACGCTCGTACTCCTTCAGCAAGTCCTGCACCTGATCCGCGTAGGACTTGAGCGCCATGGGCATCTCCGTCGAGCTGCGGCTGAAGAAGAACTTCAGCGTCACGTCATTGTCGAGTTTCTTGAGAACCTCCCGCGACCCCTTCGAGAGGGTGTAGAGTTTCTCCGCCGTGAGGTCTGCGCGGATGCGCAGGTTGGCGACGATCATGTTCACCGCGCCGATGATGAAGAGCAGGCAGAACAGCCCCAACGCCCCGGTGGTGAAACGCGCATACGATTTGTTTTTCTGATTCATCAGTTTTCTCCTTTTTTTTGTAGCACGCAGATGACGCAGATTATTTGGATTTCCGCAGATTGTTATGAATCATCTGCGTCAATCGGGCAAAATCTGCGTCATCTGCGTGCAAAATACTATTCCTCATTAGCTTGCTTTCCGGTTCTCCGTCACGACGTGCGCGGCGGCGAGCATGAAGACCATGACCCCCACGTAGTAGGCGATGTCCGCGAAGTCAATGACCCCCAGCCGCATGGACTCGAAATGCTTCATCAAGCTGCACGACGCGATGGCGTTGACCACCGCCGACGGCACCCCCCACTGCGCCACCGCGTCAATGACCGGCCCGAACCCGATGATCAGCATGAACAGGCAAATCGCCAGCGCGATCACGAACCCGATCACCTGGCTGCGCGACAGCGCCGACGCGAACACGCCGACCGCCACACACGCGCCCGACAGGAAGAACGACCCCACGTAACCGCACAGCACCGCCCCCATGTCCGGGTTGCCCAGCCACGCCGTCGTCAGCACGATCGGGAACGTCAGCCCCAGCGCGATCCCGATGAACGCCCACGCCGCGAGGAACTTGCCCGCCAGCGCCTCCGCCAACGTGACGGGGAGGGTCAGCAGCAGCTCGATCGTCCCCGTGCGCCGCTCTTCCGCCCACAGCCCCATCGTCGCCGCCGGCACCAGCAGCAGGTACACCCACGGGTGCCACAGGAAGAACGGCGCCAGATTCGCCTGGCGGCGCTCATAATACATCGCCATCCCGAACGTCAGGAACCCCACCAACACCAGAAACGCCACGAGGAACACATACGCCACCGGCGAGTCGAAATACGACCTGAACTCGCGCTTGAAAATCGCCTTGACCGTCTTGACATTTACCATCATCGAATACCTCCTTTTCAAGTTGCCAGTTGCTAGTCCTTGCGTCCTTGTGTCCTTACTAGCCACTAACCACTAATCACTAACCACTAATCACTAGCCGCCATCGTGAGTTTACGGAACACCACATCTAGCCGCCCCTGGGGGTCGCGCGCCTTCAGCTCCGCCGGGGTGCCGTTCGCCACGACCTCCCCCCCCGCGATGATGATCGCCCGCGAGCAGACCGCATCCACTTCTTCGAGGATGTGCGTCGAGACGATGATCGCCTTGTCCACGGACATCTCCTTGATCATCTGCCGCACGACGAACTTCTGGTTCGGGTCCAGCCCGTCCGTCGGCTCATCCATGATCAGCACCTGCGGGTCATGCAGGATGGCCTGCGCGAAGCACGTGCGCTGGCGGTAGCCCTTCGAGAGCGTCTCGATCGTCTGCCGGCGCACCGACTCGAGGCGGCTCTTCTCGATCGCGGCGTTGACCTTCCGCGTCAGGTCCGCGCCCTCGAACCCGCGCACCCGGCCCACGAACATGAGAAAATCTGTCACGTTCATCGTGTGATAACTTGGCGCGTTCTCGGGCAGGTACCCGATGCAGCGTTTCGCCGCCACGGGGGCGGCGATGATGTCATGCCCGCAGATGACGGCCGTGCCCGCGGTCGGCGGGATGAAGCCCGTGATCATGCGCATGGTCGTAGATTTCCCCGCGCCGTTCGGCCCGAGAAACCCGAGAACCTCGCCCTTCCCGACCGTGAAGGAGACCCCCTTCACCGCCTGGATAGACCCGAAGTCCTTCGTGAGGTTATTGACAGTCAGCATCCTGTTTCCTCTTGATTCCGTTCATACATTACTTCCGAAAAAACAGCACATAGAATAGCAAAAACCATGCCAGCAGGCTAGCGAGAAATGACCGTAATTCACCCCACAATTCGCCCAGTATCCTTACTCTATTGACATCATACGTGGGTGGAGCGAGCGTTCCTACCTACTACAATCGCTTTCGCAGGACAGATCAGTCTGCAGATGTCGCACTTGGTGCAGAGGGTCTGATCGATCTCGGCGTGTTGGAGGGGGGTGAAGGCGATGGCCTCGGCAGGACAACTCTGGGCGCAGAGGGTACAGCCGATGCAGGTGTCGGCGACATCGTAGCGGATGAGCGCGCGGCATTTCTTGGCAGGACAGATGCCGCGCGTGTGCGCCTCGTATTCGTCGCGGAAGTGGCGGAGCGTGGACAGCACAGGGTTGGGCGCGGTCCTGCCGAGTCCGCAGATGCTGCCGGAGCGCACGACGTCGGCGAGTTGTTCCAGCCGCGCGATGTCGTCGGGTACCCCCCCCCCCCCCCCGAGGGGGGGGGGGGTTTTGGGGCTTTCCTTTGGGCGGGGATGGCGGCCCCGGGCGGGGGGCCCGCGGTTTTTT
>WRML01000036.1 GCA_009777165.1 Kiritimatiellota bacterium | reverse complement strand
GGGCAGGGGGCCGGGGGTCGCGGGCGCGGCAAGGCAGTCCGTGACCGTGAGGAAGTTGCCTGAAACCGTCACCGCGAAGACCCAGCCGAGGGGGTGTATGATGCGCGGGGGGGAGTCCGCAAACCCCCATCCGTAGAGGGCGATCGTCCGCCCCTGCCATGCGGCGCCGCCGCTGGAGATGGGGGGGGACGTCACATGCGGGGTCCATGAGGCCTCGTGTGAAGACATGATGAAGGAGACACTGCTGTACGAGTTTAAGTAGAGATCCGTGCCCACAAAATCGGGATAGGCGCCCGTGTAAAGGACTGTCATCAGCGACGGGTTGTAGGCGAAGGCGGCGTCCCCGAGGGAAAGCCCCGTCGAGGGCACGACAATCTCCGAGAGACGGGTGTTGGCAAAGGCCATGTCCCCGATGGCCGTCACAGCGTCGGGGATGGCCAGATCGCCCTTGAGGGCGGTGCAGGAATAGAAGGCGTAGTTGCCGATGGCGGTCAACGCGTCGGGCAGGGTGAGGAAATCCACCTTGAGGGCATGGGCGCCGAGGACGCCGGCCGTCCCGCCCGTACCGGGGATGCCGACGATGCGGTAACTGCCGTCGCCCACGGGATCGGCGAAGGGCAGGGGGCCGGGGCCGGGGATCGGGGGCGAGGCGAGACAGTTGGTGACCGTGAGGTCTGCGCCGTTGACCGTTACCGCGAAAACCCAGCCGAGGGGGTGCGTGATGCGCGGCGCGGAGAGGGTGGGGTCGCTGAAAGTCCAGCTGATGCGGCTGCTGATGGGCTGCCCCAGCCAGGTCGCGAGGCCTTCGGCGATGGGACCGTCGCCCACATGAGGATCCCAGTCGGGCGCGTTGGCCGGCAGGACATAGGAGGTCACGCCCTCCGACCCTTCATAGAGATCCTCCTCGACCGAGGCGGGGTAGCCGTCGATGTAATAAACCGTGTCGAGGAACGGGTTTTCGGCGAAGGCGCCGCCCCCGAAGGTGACACCGGAGGAGGGCGTGGTGATTCCCGTGAGCCCGGTGTCGTAGAAGGCGCGGCCCCCGATGGACGTCACGCCGGGGGGGATGACGAGAATCCCCGAAAGGGACAAACACCCGCAGAAGGCATACTCCCCGATGTCCGTCAGTGTGTCGGGCAGGGTGAGGGATGCCGCACGCTCGTGCCGCTCGCCGAGGACGCCACCCTCCCGCATCGCGCCGGTGATGCCGACGATGCGGTAGCCCCCGCCCACGGGGTCCACGAAGGGCAGGACGCCGGGAGCCGTGGGCGCGGCGAGACAGTTGGTGACCGTGAGGTTATTCCCGTTTGCCGAGACCTCGAACACCCATGTGTCGGGGTGGGAGATTCTCGGGGTGGGGCTGGGCGAGTACGTCCAGCTCTGCGCGTGTGCCGCGTGTGCGCCCAACAGGGCTGCTGCAGCGGTCATGATGCGAATCGTGTCTTTCATGTTTTTCATGTTGTGTCTCGTTTTCGTCACAGGTTGATGGAAGTGAATGGAACTGATGAGGAAATAGTATCACAGAACCGCCGACGGTGAAAAGGAGTTTTTGTTTTGTTTTTTTTCGAGGGCAATCGAGGGCCGTCGAGGTGGGAGGGCGAGGACGGTTATAGGGGGGGGCATGTGTCTGCCCAGGCACTGATGCGCGGGGCGAGCCCCGCGCGTGAAAGCAGCGGCGAGCCGCCGCACTCCAGAGGCCACACCGCACTCCCCCCTGTCCGCGCATAAAACAGCACTCCGTTATCCGTGCCTCAACGGACGGAAACGGACGCGTGTGGGGCGGTCGGCGGCCTCGCCTAAACGTTTGCGGCGTTGCTCGTGGTAGTCGGCGTAGTTGCCCTCGAACCACGTCACCGTGGAGTCCCCCTCGAACGCAAGGATATGCGTGGCGATGCGGTCAAGGAACCAACGGTCATGGCTCACGACCATCACGCAGCCACCGAAGTTTGAGATGCCCTCCTCCAATGAGCGCAGGGTCGCGATGTCCAAGTCATTGGAAGGCTCGTCGAGCAACAGCAAGTTTCCGCCGCGCCGCAGTAGTTTGGCGAGATGTACGCGGTTGCGTTCGCCGCCGGAGAGGATGCCGACGGGCTTCTGCTGGTCAGCACCCTTGAAATTGAAGCGACTGCAATACGCGCGACCGTTCATCATGGTCGTCCCCGCAAGGTTCACGAATTCCGAGCCGCCGGTGATTTCCTCGTAGATGGTGTGATTGGGGTCGAGCGCGTCGCGCAACTGGTCAACGTAGGACAGGATCACGGTGGGGCCGACGGCCAGCGTCCCTGACAGCGGCTGCAACTGTCCTGTGATGAGTTTGAAGAGCGTGGTTTTGCCTGCGCCGTTCCCTCCGATCACGCCGACGATGCCGCCGCGCGGCAAATCGAAGCTCATGCCCTCGAAGAGCAGGTTGTCGCCGAATCCCATCGAGACATTCTCCGCCTTCACGACCAAGTCGCCCAAACGGGGTCCCGCCGGGATTTGGATACGGATTTCATCTTCGCGCGTGTCAATTTGCTGTGCGGCAAGTTCCTCGTAGCGGCGCACGCGCGCCTGGTTTTTCGCGCGGCGGCCGGAAGGGTTGGTGCGGACCCACGCCAGCTCGTTCTCAATCAGTTTGCGCCGCGACTCCGCCTGTTTCGATTCACGCAGGATGGCGTCCTGCTTCTGCTGGAGCCAGGCCTCGTAATTACCTTTATACGGATAGGTACGCCCGCTGTCGAGTTCGAGAATCCATTCGGTGACGTTACTCAGAAAATAGCGGTCGTGGGTGACCACAATCAACGTGCCCCTGAAATGCTTGAGGTAGGTCTCCAGCCACGCCACGGACTCCGCGTCGAGGTGGTTCGTCGGCTCGTCGAGGAGCAGGACATCGGGGGTCGAGATCAACAGACGGCACAACGCCACACGCCGCCGCTCGCCACCGGAGAGCGGCGCGACAGGCGCATTCGGCGGCGGCAGGCGGAGCGCATCCATCGCAAGCGCGATGTGATGGTCGAGGCTCCACAGGTCATTGGCGTCAATGGTGTCCTGCAAGCGGCCCAACTCATCGTTCAGCTTGTCGGACATCTCATCGCTGATGTCGCTGCCGAGCCTATCGCAGAGTTCATCGTATCGCGCCAACAGTGCCTTTGATTCTACCATGCCCTCCTCGACGCACTGCATCACGGTCTTGGTGGTGTCGAGATCGGGCTCCTGCGGCAGGTAACCGACCTTCGTGCCTTTCGCGACCTGGCACGTGCCCATGAATTCCGTGTCCAGCCCTGCGAGAATCCGCAGGAGTGACGACTTGCCTGATCCGTTCGCGCCGATCACGCCGATGTGTGCCCCGTGGAAGAACGACAGGTTCACGTCTTCGAGAATGGTCTTCTTCTCGTGCTGCTTCGTCACGTTGATTAAACTGAATGCATATTCTCCAGCCATATCCTTTTCTCCATCTCCTGCGATCAAAACAGTCGCGTGCCATCGTGTCATTGGAGGGCAACGAGAATCATCCTGAAATGATGTTCGTTGCGAGCTGGCGTACGGTGTCCAGCAGGGTACCGTTGGTGATGGCTTGTTTGTCGGCGGTGCAGTGGCGCACGATGTCGCAGGGTTTGACGCCGAGCCAGTTGAGCATCCCGGCGTACCGCGTGGGGATGTCGGTGAATTCGTCTTCGCCCCCGCCCTGCGAAATCAGCAAGACCGCCCGCTTGCCATTTGGCAAGCGCGGGAGGAATGCCGTGTCAACCAGCCCTTGCCAGCGTTCGACAAACCTGCGCAGCGACACTGGAAATTCCGCGAACCAAACCGGTGCTGCCATGACCAGCACGTCTGCCGCCTCGAACGCCTTCAACGCGTCGCCGATTCCGTCCTGCACGACACACCGGTCGGATGCCGTTCGGCACCTCATACACGCGCAACAGCCGCTGCCCGTCACGCGGTTTAAATCGAGACGGGTCACGTCCGCGCCTTGTTGCCGTGCCGCCTCCTCAAACACCGTTGCCATGGTGTTGCTGTTCCCGACAACGTTCGGGCTGGATGTCAGAATCAGGATTTTCTTCATGGGTTTTCCTTTTTTGTTCATCGGATCACGCGAAGGTGTGAAACCATCATCCTTTGCGCTTCCGCACTTTCGTCAGGAGCAAACCGAAAAGCTCCCGGATTTCGCTGATGCGCAGGATGTACGCCCCGACGAGATAGATGCCCACGAAGACGGCGGCGCAAACGCCGAGTTTCGTCATGTCGCCGATGCGCCCGGAGAGGACACGGATTGCCGAGAGTTGGTGGAGCAGGAACCCCGTCACCCCGCCAGCAAGCCCCGCCGCGACAACCATCCGCACAAGGAACAACGCCGTCTCGACGAATGGGAACACGGGGACTTTCCGCTTGAGGATTTCAACAAGCGCGATGCACTTCAGGATACGCGTCAAGGTGAATCCGCCCGCGATGAACGCGAGCAGCAGCAAATCATTCCCCGTGTAGGTCTTCAAGCCGATCCAACTGATGCCCATGCTCATCAGCGAAAACACAACGCCGATGATGGTGAAGCTGATCATCTGGCGGTTTGCGAAAAAGGTCTTGTTCATGAGCGGCTCAACCGCCGCTGCGGGCAGGACGAACGTGTAGCACGCAAGCGAGACCGCGGTGAAACGGACCGATTCATCGTCGAACTGCCCTCCCTTGAAAATGAATGCCGTGAGCGGAGTCGCCATAATTGCGACGAACACAGCGAACGGCGCGAACACCGCCAGCATCATGCGCCCGAAGCGCGTCACCAGTTCACCCATGCCCCGCTGGTCTTTGTTGTTGGCCAGCTCGCAGAGGAACGGAAACACCGCGATGGACAGTGCGACGGGGACCAGGTGCGCAAGTGTGCCTTGGAGTTTCTTGCCGATGTCGTTCGCCTGTATGAGGCCTGATTTCTCCGTCAGTGTACTCAGCGCATAGATGTTGTTGTAGATGTCGCGCACTTTCGTAATCAGGACCCCCACCACCAGCGGCATCATCAGTAACGCAAGCGTTTTGACCGCCGGATGCGAGAGCGCCAGCATCGGGCGGACATTCGACAGCTTGTCCCGCAGCCCGAACAGGTGCGTCAGCACCTTGCACACGGATCCTGCGACCAGTCCCCAAATCAGCAACTGCGCGCCGTCCCGGATGAATCGGATCCCGACAAGAAAAATTGCGATGGCGCAGAACTTCCAGACGGCATCGCCGAGCGCGGCGAGGAAAAAGCGCTTGTATCCGTTCAGCAGGGCATACGTCGTCGAGCCGAGCGCAAGCCCGAGCAACACGGGCGCCATGGTGCGGACACTCGTGACCGCCAGCGCGTATTTCTCTGGCGACGCATCCGTCCTCCAGCCCGTCATCACCTTGACCACCATGTCCGGCGCGACAAGGAAAACCACTGTCACAACAAGAAGGATCAGGAACTGGAGCGTCAGGACGGTATTGACAAACGCCCACGCACTGTTGTTGGACACCTTGTCGTTTTCCTTCATGAAGACAGGCAGGAACGTGGACGCCATCAATTCCTCGCCGATCAGGAACACCATGAACAGGCAGTTGGTGAACGCGAACGAAAAGACCACCTCGAATGTCGCCGGAGTTAGGTAATGCGCCATGACCTTCGCCTGAATCAACCCCGCCAACCTAAACAGCAGGTGTGCCATCGCGACAAAAATACCTGCCCGTAAAATGCGTTTCTCAATCTGTCCAGTCTTCATATTATCTCCCCCGAAAGCAATGACAGAAACGATAGCCGAAATGATCCCTGAACGCAAGGAGGAAAAAACGAAACACATCAGTGCGAGGGGAAAAATGAAACGGCCCCTTCCGTGGAGATCCAGAATCGGGTCTCTCCGTCAAACAGTTCTCCCCCGACCCCAGGGGTGGGGTAGGGGAGAACAAAAGAGTGCCTCGGGTCGGGAGGCACGAAGTGCCGAAACGTGTCGCTATCGAACGCCCTTCGCAAATTCGGCGAGGATGTCGCTGACATCGGGTTTGCCGATTTCAAACAGGTTGTATTCGACGCGCGTGCTGGGCTTGTCAATTGTGATGACCCGGTTCAGGTCAATAGGCGTGGCGATGATGACGCTGTCGCAGGGGGTGTTCGCGATGGTTGCCGCGAGGTCTTTCATCTGCTGTTCACCGTAGCCCATCGCCGGCAGGAGCGTCCCGATGTTCGGGTAGATGCTGTACGTCTCCTTCAGCTTGCCCACGGCGTACTGGCGCGGGTCAACGATCTCCGCCGCGCCGAAACGCTTGGCCGCCACGATACCTGCGCCAATCTTCATCTCGCCGTGCGTCAGCGTCGGACCGTCCTCGACGACCAACACGCGCTTGCCCCTGATGACGGAGGGGTCGCCCACACTCAACGACGAAGCCGCGTCAACGACCGTCGCGCCGGGGTTGACTTTCGCGATGTTCTCCCGCACCTGCTGAATCTTGTCGAAGTCCGCACTGTCAATCTTGTTGATGACGACCGCGTCTGCGATGCGCAGGCAGACCTCGCCGGGATAGTACGAGAGCTCATGCCCGGCCCGGTGCGGGTCGGTCACGGCGATCGTCAGGTCGGGCTTGTAGAACGGGAAGTCATTGTTCCCGCCATCCCACAGGATGACGTCGCAGCCTTTGGGGTCGTTCTCGGCCGCGCGCAGGATGGCCTCGTAGTCCACGCCGGCGTAGATGACATTGCCCCTCGCGATGTGCGGCTCGTACTCTTCCATCTCCTCGATGGTGCAGCCGTGTTTCTGCAGGTCAGCGATCTCGGCGAACCGCTGGACTTTCTGCGCGTTCAGGTCGCCGTAGGGCATGGGATGGCGCACGGCGATCACCTTCAGGCCGAGACCCATGAGTGTCTCCGCCACCTTGCGCGAGGTCTGGCTCTTGCCGCAGCCCGTCCGCACGGCGCACACCGCGACGACAGGCTTGGTGCTTTTGATCATCGTGTCTTTTGTCCCCAGCAGCTTGAAGTCCGCGCCTGCGGCGTTGACCTTTGCGGAGAGCCCCATGACATAATTGTAATTGATGTCACTGTAGGAGAACACGCACTCGTCAACGCCGAGGGTCTTGATCAAACCTTCGAGATCCTCCTGGGCGTAGATGGGGATACCGTCCGGGTAGAGTTTCCCGGCGAGCTCCTTCGGGTATTTGCGACCCGCGATGTCGGGGATCTGCGCGGCCGTAAACGCCACGACCACATAACTGGGGTTGTCCCTGTAAACGGTATTGAAATTATGGAAATCCCTTCCCGCCGCACCAATAATCAGAATCTTCCTCGCACTCATCAGTCTCCTTTCACTTCACTTCTATCCCATAGGGGGATAGAAAATAAGTCACGCAGTTTACATCTTACCGCACTGGATTGTCCAGCCTATTTTCTTTCACTCCGTGTATTTTTAATGATAGACAGGTAAATCCCTATTTGCTATTGTTTACTTTTTGTGAAGAATTCCAAATGAACTTAAGGCGTATGTTATGGTAAAGAAAGCGGACATCGGTCTCATTGGCCTCGCCGTGATGGGCGAGAACCTCATCCTCAACATGGCGAGCAAGGGCTACACGGTCGCCTGTTTCAACCGCACGGTCGAGAAAGTTGACGCATTCGTCAGCGACCGCGGCGCGAAGAAGAACATCATCGGCTGCCGCTCGCTCCAGGTGCTCGCGGACAACCTCAAGAAGCCGCGCCGCGTCATGATCATGGTCAAGGCCGGGGCCGCGGTGGACCAGACGATCGAGTCGCTCCTGCCCGTGCTGGAGAAGGGCGACATCATCATTGACGGCGGCAACAGCCATTTCCCCGACACCGTGCGCCGCACCAAGTACCTCGCCGAAAAAGGCCTCCGCTTCATCGGCACCGGCGTGTCCGGCGGCGAGGAGGGTGCGCTGAAGGGTCCCGCCATCATGCCGGGCGGCGACGTGAAAGCGTGGCCGCACGTCAAGGACATCTTCCAGTCCGTCTCCGCCAAGACCGACAGCGGCGAGCCGTGTTGCGCGTGGATCGGCGCGGATGGCGCGGGGCACTTCGTCAAGATGGTGCACAACGGCATCGAGTACGGCGACATGCAGCTCATCTGCGAGGCCTACGACCTCATGGCGCGGGGCTTCGGCATGACCGCAGAGGAGATGCAGAAGGTCTTCGCGAAATGGAACGCGGGCGCGCTCGACAGCTACCTCATCGAGATCACCGCCGACATCCTCTCGCAGTACGACGACGCCACGGGCCGCCCCATGGTTGACATCATCCTCGACACCGCCGGGCAGAAAGGCACGGGCAAGTGGACCTCACAGGCGGGCCTCGACCTCGGCGTGGGTATCCCGCAGATTGCGGAGGCCGTCTTCACGCGTTGTCTCTCCGCCATCAAGGAAGAGCGCGTCGCCGCGTCCAAGGTGCTGGTCTACAAACCCGCCGCGACCACGGTTGACAAGAAGCTCTTCGTGAAGCAACTGGAGCAAGCCGTGTACGCCTCGAAAATCTGTTCCTACGCGCAAGGCTACCAGCTCATGCGGGCCGCGGCACAGGAATACAAGTGGGACTTGAACTACGGCGAGATCGCGCTCGTGTGGCGGCAGGGTTGCATCATCCGCGCACGCTTTCTCGGCAAGATTAAGGAAGCGTTCGACGCGAACCCCGCCCTAGCCAACCTCCTGCTCGACCCCTACTTCAAGCGGGTCGTCGCAAAGGCGCAGGACGCGTGGCGGGCGGTCATCAAGACCGCCGTTGACCTCGGCATCCCCGTCCCGGCCATGAGCACCGCGCTGAATTATTTCGACGCCTACCGCAGTGCGCGTCTGCCCGCGAACCTCATCCAGGCCCAGCGCGACTACTTCGGTGCGCATACTTTCGAGCGCGTAGACAAACCGCGCGGCGAGTTCCACCACCACATCTGGACTGAAAGCGGAGGTCACACCGCCGCCTCGACGTATACTGTCTAGGAGACGGTTTTCGACTCGCCGACGGAGTACAGGATTTTCCCTGTCTCGGCATCGGCGATGCAGAAGGACTCGGGGTGACGGTAAAGCTCGGACTTGAACGTCAGGTATCCAGCGTAGCGGCGCTGGAGATCAACGAGGATTGCCTCGTCCTCCTTGCGTAGCCGCTCCAGTACACTCGGTGCGACGATGACCTGTAGGCTCACGTCGCGCCGCTCTTGCGTCCCCTTGCGCATCAGCATGGCGATCTTGCGCTGGATGTCCACACTCAGCGCCAACGGCGATTTCACCAGCCCACGCCCGCGGCAGTACGGACAGTCCGAATACATCTGCGACAACAGGCTCTCCTCCTGCCGCTGGCGCGTCATCTCCATCAGCCCCAGCTCGGAAATCGCCAGCACGTTCGTCCGCGCGCGGTCGCGCTTCAGCGCCAGCTTCATCGCCTTGTACACCGCGTTCTGGTGCTTGCGGGATTTCATGTCAATCAGGTCCAACACGATCAGTCCGCCGATGTTACGCAGGCGCAAGTGCCGCGCGACCTCCTCGATCGCCTCCAGGTTGACCTCCAGGATCGCCTCCTCCTGCGACCCCTTGCTGCGGTGCCGGCCCGTGTTCACGTCAATGGCGATAAGCGCCTCAGTCTCGTCGAAGATGAGGTACCCGCCCGATTTGAGGTACACCTTACGGCGGAACGTCTCCTCCAGCTGCCGCTCCACGCCGTAATGCTCGAAAATGGAGAGCGACCCGTCGTAGTGGCGGATGACGTTCTTCGCGCGGCGCGAGATGCGCGCCGCGACCTCCCGTATCCGGTTGTAGGCTTCGAGGCTGTCAATCGTCACGCAGTCAATCTCCTCGGTCAGCCAGTCGCGCACGATGCGTTCGATGAGGTCCGGCTCCTGATACACGCACGACGGCGTGCCGAGCGTCTTGATGTTCGTCTGGAGCACGTTCCACGACTCCATCAGGTTCCGCAGGTCGCGCACGAACGAGCGCTGGTTCGCGCTCGATCCCACGGTGCGCACGATGAGCCCCGCGTCATCCGGCAGCGGCATCCGGTCGAGGATTTTCTTCAGGCGCTGGCGCTCCGCCGCGTCGCCAATCTTGCGCGACACACCGCGCAGGTGCGTCCCCGGCATCATCACCAGGTAACGTCCCGGCAGGCTCAGGTTTGCGGTCACGCGCGGGCCCTTCGATCCGATGGACCCCTTCGTCACCTGCACGACGATCTCCGCTCCCGGCGGGAAACGCTTGGCGATGTCCTCGTTGGACACGCGCTTACGGCGCGACGGCCGCGACGGGCTCTCGTCGTCGTCATCCAGGCGGATGTCGTCATCCGGGAACATGTCCCAGTAATGCAGGAACGCATTCTTCTTCAGGCCGATGTCCACGAACGCCGCCTGGAGGTCATGCTCCAGGTTCTGGATGCGCCCCTTGTAGATGCTCCCCACGAGGCGTTCCTCGCCGGGGTGCTCCACCAGGAACTCCTCCACGCGCCCGTTCTCGACCACCGCCACGCGCGTCTCCAGACTTTCCGCGTTCACGATGATCTCACGCTTGGGCGTACCCTTCTTAAACAGATTCAACACCTTCTCGGTGAGTTCTTTCAACATACTCGTTCTCCTTCTTCACTTAAACCTTCGTTCTTCCTCACGTCCATACATGGACACACTCTGGACGAGACCCAGCGCCGCCATTAAGACCAGCAGAAAAGTCCCTCCACTACTGATGAACGGCAGCGGCAGCCCTGTGATCGGCATCTGGCCGATTGTCATGGCGATGTTGATGAACGTATGACTGAACATCAACGCGACCACGCCCACACAGAACAACCGCCCGCGGTCATCCCGACAACGAAACGCAACCCATAACCCGGCCCACAATAACGCCAGGAACAGGAGCAGCACCGTTAATGATCCCACGAAGCCGGCCTCCTCAGCCAGCACCGCGAAAATGAAATCGTTCGACGAGACCGACGGGGGCAGGTACCCCAGGCTATACTGCTCGCCCTTCAGGTAGCCCTTCCCGCGGAGGCCCCCCGAGCCCACCGCCATCTCCGACTGCCAGCGGTTGTAGCCGTTCCCGAGCAGATCCCGGTCCGGGAACAGGAACACCTGGAGCCGCCCGACCTGGTGGTCGCGCAGGCACGTCATCTTGATCAGCGCCTTGCGCCGTTCCGGCGTTAGATCCTCCCGCTCCGCCGCGTAAATCACGCCCAGCAGGAGCCCCGCCCCCACCCCGCCCACCAGCACCATCGTCCACAGCAGCCTCGGCGCCACGTTCGCCACGAACATCATGCACAGCACCGTCGGCACCAGCACCAGCGCCGTGCCCAGGTCCGGCTGCTTCAGGATCAGCGCGGCCGGGACCCCCACCAGCAGCAGTGTCAGGAAGAAGACCTTGGCCCCCCGCCTCGCGCCGCGCCGGCCGTACAGCCACGCCAGCACCAT
>WRML01000035.1 GCA_009777165.1 Kiritimatiellota bacterium | reverse complement strand
CCCCCCCCCTAACCCCCAACCCCCCCCCCCCACCCCCCACCCCCGCCCCCCACCCCCGCGCTTTGCCGGGGGCATCCCCCCGGCCCCCCCCCGGGACCGACACGGCCCGGAGCCCCCCCCCCCGCATACGGCTCGCCGTCTCCTCCGCGCTCAGCGAACGGGGGTTGGGGACGGACACCGCCCACGCGCGCCCCACAAGGGGGGCGAGGATGCGCAGGAACGCGGCGGCATCCTTGTCCCCGCAGAACCCCGCCACCAGCCCGACCCCCCCCCGTATGCCGCAACGTTTCAGCGACTCCACCAACGCCCGGGCCCCGTCCGGGTTGTGCGCACCGTCCACGATGACCGGAGGGGAAGTTCTAACGTTCTGAAGTTCTAACGTTCTAGCGTTCTGAAGTTCTAACGTTCTAACGTTTGGCGTGTCCGCGCCGAAAGGCGCAGTTTCCGAAGGCACTTTAGAACTCTCGCACTTTAGAACTTTAGAACTTCCCCGGAGGGGAGATACCACCTGGAACCGCCCGGGCCAGCGGACGGTCTCCAGCCCCCCCCTGTACGCGGCCTCGGGGATCGGCACCCCCCCCCACTGCACGACGGCATCGAGCGCCGCGACGGCCGTCGCGGCGTTCTCCGTCTGAAAGACCCCCCCCAAGGGCAGGCGCACGGTCAGGAACTCCCCCCCCTGAGTCGAGATCTTCAACGTCTGCCCGTCGAGCGCGTGTTTGGTCGCGGCGACGGAGACGGCCTCCTCCGCGTCAATGAAGGCCCCCCCCTGCCGCGCCGCCGCCGCCCGCACCACCGCGCGGGCCCCCTCCGGCATCGCGCCGCACACGACGGGCCGGCCCGGCTTGATGATGCCCGCCTTCTCGGCGGCAATCGCCTCCATCGTGTCGCCGAGCCACTCGCAGTGGTCGAGCCCGATGCGCGTGATGACGGACACGATGGGCATCACGACGTTCGTGGCGTCGAGGCGCCCCCCCAGCCCGGTCTCGAGGACGGCGAGCCGGACCCCCTCGTTGCGGAACACGACGAACGCGAGCGCGGTCAGGTACTCGAAGTAGGTGATCGCGATGCCGTCGCGCGCCTCGACCTTGCGGACCACCGGCTCGACGGCCTGCATGGCCGCTTCGAGCATGGCGTCCGTCGCGGGGGCCCCCCGCACAAGGAAACGCTCGTTGACGGAAATCAGGTGGGGGGAGGTGTAGCGTGCCACGGGGTACCCCGCGCAACGCAGCACGGACTCGCACATCGCGGCGACCGACCCTTTGCCGTTTGTCCCCGCGATGTGAATCGCGGCGACCTCCTGCTCCGGGTTCCCGAGCCCCGACAAGACCGCGCGGATGGAATCCAGCCCAGGCTTTATCCCGAAGCGCTCTCGCGCCGCCAGTTGCTCCAGAAACGTCATCATCAGAAATCCTTTGCCAAGATTAACGATTCCACTCGACCCGGATCGATTCGAATCGAGACGAATCGGTTTACCCATACGCCCCGAACCCGAAGAAGAGCGTTTTCTTCGCGAGGCGGTACATCCACGACGGCTCGGGCAGGGGAGGGCCGGAATGATTGTGGCAGCCGCACACGGGGCGTTGCGCGAGCTCGTCGAAAAAGCGGTTGCGCCCAGAACTGTCCGTCGCGCCGTGCCGCGCGGCGAACGCGGCGAACGCCTGCGGGTGGTCCATCAGCACGCAGCCGTTCGTCAGCTTGGGCATCTCGGATTGAAAGGCCTTGAGCATCGCCGAGCCCTCGATGGTCGCGACCGTGTCCGACTGGGGGGTGACACGGCAGTCGGCGCATTGCAGGGGGGGGCAGGGCTCGACATCCCCTGTCGCGGCGATATGCACGCTAACCCCCGCTGCGGTCGGGCAACACGCATGACCGTCCTGATCCCAGTAGGTGTCAATGATGGCAGCCGAGCGCACGCGACGGCGTTGCTCGACGAGAAAGCGGCGCAACTCGCGCACCTGCCCGTCGCTCAACGTCTCCTCGAACCCGGGGTTGGGGCCTGAGGGACGGTAGATGTAGTACCACACATAGTGGGCCCCCCGCGCGACCATCCCGTCAATGAACGCGGCGTTGACGGTGTCCTTGAAATTCGATGCGGACACGCTGGTCGCCACGCCGAAGACAAGCCCGGCGTTGCGGCAACAGGCCATCGCGCCGAGCGCGGCGGCGGACATCTCGTTGTCGCCGCGCCGCGCCACATACGAGTCGCCGACCCCCTCGATGCTGATGACGGGCGACACGTTCGCTGACGCTGAAAGTTTCTGCGCCACGGCATCGTCCAGGAAACGGCCGTTGGTGAAGAGTTGGAAATAACTGGACGGGTGCGCCGCGAAAAAATCCGAGAGCCACGGCAGCAGCAGCGGCTCCCCCCCCAGGATGCCGACGAAACGGCTCCCCTGCGTCCGGCTCGCGCGGACGATCTTGTCCAGCAGCTCAGGAGCCATGTCAACGGGGGTATCGACGCCCGTCGCCCAACACCCCTTACACGAGAGGTTGCAGCGCTGGGTCACGCTGACAAAGATGACGGGCGGGAAAATCTTGCCACGTTTCCTGCGCCGCCGGAACGCCCGGAACGCCAGCATGTTCCCCATCCCCGCGCCGAACACGAAACGCCTGAGTGCGCGCGGCCTCACTTCCCGCAACAGCCGCAACGGGAGCGGCCGGCGTACCTTCCGCAGATCTACGGCACTAGTCATCTTCAATCACGTCCAGGATCCGCGCGGCCTCCGTGTACATCGGATGCGTCTGGTCTCGCCGGATTTCCCTCATCATCGGGTTTTTGATGTCCTCGTCGCGGTTGAGGATGTCGCTGAAAATCACATCCATAATGTCCTCGGACTGCGTCTTGTCGAAGAGGACACCATACATGACCGCGACGGTCTCATCGGGCAGGAGGTTCATGGCGTGGTGAACCTCCTCCATCTTGTTATCCTCGTCCATTTCGCGGAACGCATCGCGTATGCGCAGCTGATCCTCGAGCGTCACGCGCGGCTGCGTGCCCAGCGCGGGATCCCCCTCGCGGGCGGTTCCGGTACCGTTGTTGCTCTCTGCATCCCCGCCTCCCTCCTCATCCTCCGTTTCCTCGTAGAACACGGCGATGATGTCCTCCCAGCGTTTGAGCGCCTTTTCGGCGGGGGTCTCGGGCTCATCGTCCGGGCCATCGTCCGCGTCATCCCTTCCCCCCCTGTCCTCGCCGGCGCGCCCGGAGACGACGCGCGCGCCCGTTTTCGCCGGCGCGGTTTTCCGTGTGGTGATGATGTGGACAAGCGATTCGCCTCGCTCGTCCGTCCCTTCTTCAGGAGCCGATTTGCCTGAAAACATCCACAGCCCCCCGGCGACCAACACGGCCACGAGGGCGAGAAACCCGATCAACGTCTTTTTTGAGTTCATGCGTTTTCCGAATGTGAGAAAAATGAAAAGAATACTGCCACGGCTTCAGAAAGTCAATGCGTGATTTAGCCATCATTTCCGGCCGCCGTGCACAAGGGGGGGAAACAGCGGGTGTTCGTGTAACGCCTTTTCGGGTTCGCCCGTTTTCCCCAAAAAGCCGAATCTGAAATGCTCATTCCGCTTCGTCCTCTCGATCGAACGAGCGCACGAGCGGGCGGTGGAGCATCTTCTCGTAGATGTGGATGTATGCCTTCGCGCACACGTCGTGGTTGAAGCGTGTGGCGCTCTCGCGCATGATACGCGTGACCTGCCGCTCGCGTTCCTCCGCCGGCAGCTTGTAGAAGTCCATGGCGCGATCCATGGCCCACTCCAGCCCGCGGCTGTCGTAAATCTTGAACGAGAAGCCGTTCCCGGTGTTGTTCTTCACGTCAAGATGTTCGACGGTGTCGTGCAGGCCCCCCGTGTCGTGGACGATGGGGAGCGCGCCGTACATCTGCCCGACCATCTGCGGCAGACCACACGGCTCGAAGAGCGAGGGCACCAAGATGAAGTCGGATGCCGCAAACGCAAGTTTCGAGAGCTTCTGGTTGAAGTCGCACACCGCGAGCCGGCCGTAGAGGTCGTGGAACTTGAGGATGTCGTAGAACGGCTGCTGGAAGACACCGTTCGCGACGACCGCGATTTGCGCGCGCTCTTTCCAGTACCGCGCCAAAAACCGGTAGAGGACGTGTGTGAGCAGTTGGGGGCCCTTCTGCGCGGGGTCGAGCCGGGACGGCCAGAAGAAAATCGGCGCGTCGGGATTTTCCTCCAACCCCATCTTGCGCTGGAACGAGAGCTTGTTGATGAGCTTCGCCGCGCGGTGCGTGCCCGCGGTGTAGGTTTGCTTGATGAGCGGGTCGGTCTCAGGAGTGTCCGACACATCGGGCGCATTGAGAATGCCTGCGGCACATCCGGCATCGAACTTGTTGCGCATCTCCGCGCGTAAATCCTCGGGGATGAAGCCATGCCAGCCGTTGACGATCTCCTGCAGGAACGTGGGGCTGACGGTGTTGATGAAGTGCGCGGCGAACACGCCGCTCGTCTGCAGATCAACGGGATTGGCACTGCGCGACTCCTCGTAGTTGAGGGGCGGGCGCGTGAAGTACAGGTTACCCCAGAATTCCGCCGCGTCAATGCCGATGTCCTCGATCTGCGCGAGCGTGAGGTGGTGCGTGTGGATGTTGTGGACGGTGAAGAGACACGGGATGCCCATGCGACGCGCCGCCGCAGGGATCAGCCCCGTCATCCAATCGTTGCAGTGGATCAAGTCAGGCTGGACCGTGGGGATGATGTTGTTGAGCACTTCGCGCGTGAACGCAAGCGCCAGTTTCGGGTTCACGTCCTGCAGGTTACTGTAGACCCTTTCACGGTAATAGAAACAGCGGTCCTCGGCGAGGTGGATACGGGAATCGGGCAGACGGCTCTTGTAGACGCGCAGCTCGTCGCTGATGAGCTGTCCCACCTCGACATGGAACATCCGGCGGTAATGCGGCAACGCGACATGGACATCCGCGCCGCAGTCGAACAGCGCCGCCACGAGCGATGCGGACACGTCCGCCAACCCCCCCGCCTTCGCGGTCAGGGTGTTCGCCATATTCCCCATGCCCGGCGGCAGATAGGTGATTTCCGGCGTCACGATCAGGATGCGCGGGCGGTCGCTTGTACCTCTGACGTGTGTTCTCTTCTTTTTCATCGCATCTTCTCTTCGATTTTTTTGTTCAGCTCTTCCACCCGTTTGTTCGTCTCTTCCAGTTTCTTTACTTTCGGCTGGAGTTCTGGAAGTGCCTCGACCTTCGCCCCGATCTCCGTTTGCGTGCGGAGAATCTCCTCCTGGAGAGCTTTGTGCTTTTTCCGCAACGCCTCGATTTCGGGCGAGGTATACGCCGGGTCGCTCCACATCTGGCGTATCTCCATTTGTAACTGGTACGCCTCGATCATGACCTTCGAGCGCAACGCCATGAGGTCATTCAGGTCATCATCAGCCTTCGGGGGTGTCTGCGCGCGCGCCGCGCCGAGACACACTCCCACACACATCCAACCCACACATAGAAAACGTATCATCAACGGTCCCTTTCTTTTGTCACAGCGTACACAACGGTTTGCTGTCATCGCATGACGCGAAGATACGCGAATGATTGCATCCGTGTTCATTTGCGTCATTCGATGACGGCACTCGTTGTACGTTGTGACGAAACACATGATCCCTTTCAAAAAGTGCGTTTCATTATAGCAGAAATGATCGGTTTATGCAAGCAGTACCGGGAGCAGGGGAATAGAACCAACGGATGATGAAAACTCCGTCTTGCCAATCTCCCGTTCCTATGTTACATTGATTCCACTTCTTCGCATAAGGGAAGAGAATGGATTTCCGAAACACAAAGTAAAGGAGAGATGAGGATGAGACGGGTGGTTACGACAGGGATGGCAGTGGCGCTTCTGCTGGCAGGGGGGTGCGCGACATGGAATTCGATGTGGGGGGGAGACGGGGAAACGGCGGACGGGCTGAAGCCCGTGAAACGCGCCTTTGACCTGACCCAATACGGGGTGGCAAACCCAGAGGGGGTGACGCTCTATCAGAACGATATCTATTTCACGGCGCGCAATGACTTCCTCCAGAAGCCCGCGAAAATCATGCGCATCACAGGGAAGGACAAGCTGGAAACCGTGATGACGTTCTCGGCGGATGTGTCGCCGCTGGGGCTAGCGTTCGGCGCGGACGACAACCTCTATGTGTGCGACAATCATTTCACGGACGACACCTGGGGCAAGTCGCGCCTGCTGCGCGTGACGTTCAAGGGCGGCAAGCCCACGAACGTAGATGTCGTGGCGGTCGGATTCAACCACATCAATGGTATTGCGATGAAGGGGAATGACGTGTATGTGACGGAGACCGTGCTGAGCCGTGCCGCAAACGGCGTGACGACCGGGGCGGTGTTCAAGGTCGCACTGGCGGAACTCAACGCGGGCAGGCCGGTCGCCGTCAAAACGGTCGCGACGGATCCGCATTGCCTGCTGACCATCGAGACGCGGAACCCGAAGGTACAGTACAGCGCGAACGGCCTGACGTTCGACGGCGACGGCAACCTCTTCGTCTGCAGCTTCGGCGACGGCGTGATGTGGCGGGCGGTGTTCGATGGCAAGGGCAAGGTGATGGCGTGCAAGCCGTGGGTGGACACGCGCAGGTTCGGGATGACCTCACTCGACGGCGCCCATTACCATGCGGTTGACAACCTGATTTGGGTTGCGGACTTGCTGGGCAACTCGGTCGGCTACGTGGATGTGATGAACCCCCGGGCAAGGGTCATCGCGCGGAGCAAAATCCCGCACGACGCGGCGGACGGTAACTTGGACACCCCAGCGGATGTGATCCGCCGGGAGGACAAGCTGTATGTCGTGAATTTCAATCTGGCGTTCGGTGGCCATGTGGCGACGGAACATCAGGCCATATCGGTCATTAAATGGAAATGAAGAAGGAGAGAAACATGAAGAAGTTGGTGATGGGTTCGTTGGCGGCGGCAGTGGTCGTCGGATTCGCCGGGTGTTCGAAAGAGCATCAGGAACATGCGGGACTCTTGAAGCCGCGTCCGTTGTTTGACCTCAGCAAGTTGGGGTACACAAACCCCGACGGGATGTGCGCGAACGATGGTTATGTGTATGTGAACATGAATAACCTGGCGTCGGGCAAGCCGTCGAAGATCGTGCGTTTCACGCCAGGCCAAGAGCAGCTGGAGGAGGTCGTGGAGTTGCCCGTGCACCCGGAGACGGGATTCGTCTGCGCGCTGGGCATCGTGGTCGGGTCGGACGGCAACCTGTACGTGAACGACAACCAGAACTTCACGGGCAAGGGGCTCGGGAAGTCGCGCATCCTGCGCGTGGTGATGAAGGACGGCAAGGCGGAGGGCGTGGAGACCGTCGTCAACGGCATCAACGAGGCCAACGGCATCACGGCGTTCGGCGACTGGCTGTATGTCGCGGACACGAACTTCGGCACGAAGGACCCGTTCACCAGCGGCGTGTGCGCGTTCAGGTTGTCGGAGCTGTCGGCGGATGCCCCGGTCGCGGTGAAGGCGGGCATGGATGACCCGCACTACATCGGCACATTCGAGACGACGGGCAAGTGGTCGGTCGGCGCGAACGGTATCGCGGCGGACGAGGACGGCAACGTCTATGTCTGCAACTTCGGCGACGCGGTGCTGTGGAAGATGACGTTCGACGAGAACCGCAAGGTGAAGACGTTCAAACCGTTCGCGGACTGTAAAAAGGCCGGCGTGGAGAGCCTCGACGGTCTGCAGTATGACGGCGAGAACGGGCTCTGGGCCGCCGACTTCATCGGCAACGCGGTGGTGCTGATCGAGGCGTGCTGCGGCGACACGCACATCATCGCGAAGAACCCTCCGGGCGACGGCGCGGACGGGAAGCTTCACGCGCCGTCCGAGTGCATCCGCGTCGGCGACAAGGTCTATGTGTCCAACATCAGCCTCACGTTTGGCCCGCACAAGGAGAACAAGACGCACACGATGTCGGTCATTGATTTGTAAGGTTCGTGTTGAAATCCAGGGATCCTCTAGAAGGGGGGGGCAGGTGGGAAAGGGCGTTGCAAGAGATTCGCAATGCCCGCTTAGGACTTTCCTTGCGACTGTTCACTTGCGTTTGTAATAGCGGACAGAGTCAATCAGGTACTCACAGGGGAAGATGGCATCGTCAATGGCCCCCCCCCAGCTCCCGCCGATGGCGAGGTTCAGCAGCAGGTAATGTGGCTTGCGGAAGGGGTTCGCCGCGCCCTCGCCCGCGAGGTTGATGTCGAACGTGAAATACGGCGTGTCGTCGAGGAAAAATTTCAGCTCGTTCTCGTCCCACTCCACCGCATAGACATGGAAGTCCGCATAGGGTTTCTGATTCTCAATCTTCGAGCCTTTGCTGGTGTGCCCGTTATCCTTGGACCAATGCACCGTGGCGTGGACCGTGTTCGAGTGCGCCCAGACGTGCTCCATGATGTCAATCTCCCCGCACGTGGGCCATCCCCCCTCGACCCCCATCATCCAGATTGCCGGCCAGTTGCCCTGCCCCACCGGCAGCTTCGCCCGAACCTCGATGCGCCCGTAGTGGAATGCCTTCTTGCCCTTGGTGTTAATGCTCCCCGAGGTGTACTTGGCGTTGTCGGCGAAATCCTCCTTCTGCGCCGTGATGACCAGGTTGCCGTCCCGCATCACGACATTTTCCGCCCGCTCCGCCGTGTAATACTGCGCCTCCTTGTTGCGGACGAACCCCTTCTCATAATTCCAGACCGTGTCGTCAACCAGCCCGTTCCCGTTGAATTCCTCCGACCATACCAGCTCCCACTTGTTGGCGTCCACCGCCCTTGCGGACACCGCCACCACCCCGACCACCATCAACATGCTCACGCGCTTCATTCCCATTCCTCCTTTTTAAGGATGCGTCAATGTAGCAAAAATCCCACCACCCTTGCAATCGCGAATTCGCGAATTACAATTGCGCTAAACGCTAAAATTCGGGAATCTGCTGGACATTTCGGGGCGGTGTAGTGTAATCTGATTCACTTCTTTTCAGGGGTATTTGTTTCGTGTCTTATTAACCATAAAGGAAGCATCATGAGCAAGCAGGTGAACAAAGTCGGTATCCTCACAGCAGGTGGCCTCGCGCCGTGCCTGAGTTCGGCAATCGGTTATCTCATCGCGGAGTATTCGCGTGTCGCGCCCGACATCAAGATCATCGGGTACGTCAACGGCTACATGGGGCTGTTGAAAGGCAACAGCATCCGCGTCACGCCCGAGGTCCGCAAGAACGCGCTGTTCCTCACCGGGCACGGCGGCAGCCCCATCGGCAACAGCCGCGTGAAGTTGACGAACGTCAAGGACTGCGTGAAGCGCGGCCTGGTCAAGGAGGGCGAGGACCCGCAGAAGATCGCCGCCGACCAGCTCGTGAAGGACGGCGTAGACGTGCTGCACACCATCGGCGGCGACGACACCAACACGGCTGCTGCCGACCTCGCGGCGTACCTCGCGGCGAACAATTACGGCCTGACCGTCGTTGGCCTCCCTAAGACCATTGACAACGATGTTTATCCCATCCGCCAGAGTCTCGGCGCGTGAACCGCCGCCGACGAGGGGGCCCGTTTCTTCGCCAACATCGTCAAGGAGAACACCGCCAACCCGCGCATGTTGATCATCCACGAGGTGATGGGGCGCAACTGCGGGTGGCTCACCGCCGCGACCGCCGTCGCGTACCGTAAGCTGCTGGACACGTTCAGCTACCTGCCCGCGTTTGGCCTGACCCGCGAGCGCGAGGACGTCCACGCGGTGTACGTCCCGGAGATGGCGTTCGACCCGCAGTCCGAGGCGGCCCGTCTGCGCAAGGTGATGGACACGAACGACTGCGTGAACATCTTCGTTTCCGAGGGCGCATGCGTGGATGCGATCATCCGGGAGCTCGAGGTCAAGGGCGAGGAGGTCCCGCGCGACGCGTTCGGGCATCCGCGCCTGGACAAGGTGAACGTGGGGGGGTGGTTCGCGAAACAGTTCGGCGAGATGCTCGGCGCGGAGAAGACGATGGTGCAGAAGAGCGGCTACTACAGCCGCGCCGCCGCGCCCAACGCACAGGACAAGGAGCTCATCCGCGCCTGTGCGGTGAAGGCGGTCGCGTGCGCACTCGCAGGTGTCGGCGGCGTGGTCGGGCAGGACGAGGATCAGGGCGGCGAGTTGCGTGCGTGCGAGTTCCCGCGCATCAAGGGCGGCAAGCCGTTCGACATTGACGCGCCGTGGTTCAGTGACCTGCTCGCCGCGCTCGGCCAGACCAAAGGCGTAAAAGTCGAGGTCGCGCACTAAGGGCCTGTTCAGATGTGTAGATGGCAACAGGGCTGAACGCCCTTACACACGCTAGAGGGGACCAAGGAGACTAAGGGGACCCAAGGAAGAAAGGGTGTTATTCCCCCCCTGCGTCTTCGGGCTCCTCGGTTCCGTAGGTTTTTTCTAGCGTTCTGTAAAATACAACAGGATTGCATCACGCAAAACGGGAAGCATTTTTAAAAGCGAATCCGACAGCGAATCCGACAGATGAAAGTTTTGGTGGAAGTGACAAACAGAAAAATGGTAAACTTATTGACTTATGGCATACGAAGTGTTAGCACGGAAATGGCGTCCCAAGGGATTTGAGGACGTGGTGGGACAGGAACACGTGACCCGCACACTGACGAACGCGATTGAAATCAACCGCGTGGCGCACGCATACTTGTTCGTCGGTCCGCGAGGCATCGGCAAGACATCATTGGCGCGTATCTTCGCCAAGGCACTCAACTGCGAGAAGGGCCCCACGCCGCATCCCTGCAACGAGTGCCCGATGTGTAAGGAAATCACAACCGGCAACTCGCTGGATGTGCTGGAGATTGACGGCGCGTCCAACAACGGCGTGGACCAGGTGCGCGACTTGCGCGACCAAGTCCAATTCGCGCCGACCCGGGGCAAGTTTAAGATCTTCATTATTGACGAAGTCCACATGCTCTCGACCGCCGCATTCAACGCGTTGCTGAAGACGCTGGAAGAGCCGCCCGCGCATGTGAAATTCATCTTCGCCACCACCGAGGGCGACAAGGTCCTGGCCACCATCATCTCGCGGTGCCAGCGTTTCGACCTGCACCGGATCCCATCCCTCCTGATCGTGGAGCGGTTGCGGACGATCTGCGATGCCGAACGTATCACCATCACGGGCGACGCGCTGCTCGCCATCGCGCGCGGTGCGGAGGGAGGGATGCGTGATGCGCTCTCCTCGCTCGACCAGCTCGTGTCGTTCAAAGGCGACTCGCTGACGGAGGACGACGTGTTGGCGGTGTTCGGCCTGGTCTCGCGCCAGTCGCTCGAAGGCTTGGCACAGGCCGTGCTGAAGGGAGAGATGCCGACCATCCTGCGGCTGATCGCGGCGTTCGACAGCGCGGGCAAGGACATGCG
>WRML01000034.1 GCA_009777165.1 Kiritimatiellota bacterium | reverse complement strand
CATTCTGACATCCCTTGACGAGATGTTGTCGCGATACGCTTTTTAACCACAATAGACACAATGGAATGCACAATGGACACGATTCCCTCTTGTATCCTTTGTGTCTATTGTGAAAACCATTGTGTCCTTTGTGGTTAAAAATGGAATGGTTTTCAACTGAATTAACTATAGGCGCATCCCGTGCCCCATCGGTCGCACCTGCGCCGATGGGGGCCCCTTTTCCTACGGACATGGGGGGAAGGATGTTTTTTACCGAGAGACACATCCCGAACGGGATGTAAGAATGGAACATTTTTAAAGTGAATTCACTATAATTCACTATAAAAGACGCTGCGGCGGACTTGGCGGCTTGACGACGTGTCGTCCTGACAGCACCCGGCAAGCCGACAAGTAAAGATTTGCTGTTGTCTGCTCATCCTGCATTCTCTTCTAGTTGATCAAAATCGAAAATCGTTTGCGGCTCCTCTTTTTTGATAGGATTGGCAGGATTATCAGGCTTGACAGGATTTGTTTCCGGGGGAGGTACATTGTCTGCCGTCCCCTGTCCCGTGTCCCCTGTTCCCTGTCCAGTCACAGGCGGGGGCCCCTGCCGCCTCTCGTTCACCGCGCGGGTGAGCGTGTCCACCTTCCGCGCATATTCGACGACCCCGCGCATGATCGCGTCCGCGCAATCGTCCTGCCACGCCGGGGTCAACATTTTCTTGGCCTCCGCCGCGTTCGACAGAAACCCGACCTCCACCAGCACCGACGGGCAACTGGTTTCACGCAACACGAAAAACGACTGCCGCTTCAGTCCCCGATCCACAACCCTGGGGTCAACCCGTACGAGATACCGCTGCATCGAATACCCCAGCAGCGTATTGTGGTAATCATTCGCGTTACCGATCTGGAACCCCCTTGCCTTGGTGTTCTCCGACGTCCCCGCGAATCCGGCGGGGGTCACGACGTAGGTCTCCGGCCCACATGCGTTCGTGTTACTCGCGAAATTCGCATGGATACTGACAAACACATCCGCCGACGTTTTCCGCGCCATGCGGATCCGCTCGTTCAGATCAACCGCGACATCGTTCGTGCGCGTGTAGGACACCTGCATCCCCAGGCTCTCCAGCCGCTGCCCGACCTTCCGCGCGAGGTCCAGCGTCAGGGTCTTTTCCGACACCGCCGGCGTGCGCGACCGCGCCCCACTATCCCCCCCCCCATGCCCCGCGTCCAGCACCACGCGCAACGGCTTGATGGCGTTGCAGTCCTTCGGCAACATCGCGAGCGTGAGGAGATTCACATCCGTCTCGGCCATCCGCCACTCCCCCGTATTCACGTTCCCATCAGGCGCCTCGTTCAGCCAGACCACCGTGCCGTCAACCTCGCTCCGCCGCCGTCCCTGATAAAAGCGCACGACACTCGCATCGTTTGAAAAGCACACGGAATCCCCATCCCACGTGTAATCCGTAAACCCTAACGCCTCTTGCGTCTGCGTCAGATTCCTCCACGGTGCGGCGGACTCACACAACGCCACCGAGGAGCAGAGGCTCACAGCGAGAAAGTAAGAAGTAAGTGATAGGTCGATTCGGGTATTCAAAAAGCTCCGCGCCTCTGCATCTTTGCGTCTCTGCGAGAAAAAACTATCCGCGCGTGGCATCCGCCACACCCCGGAAATACCCGATGGACTCCGCGATGCCCGCCAGCGGCGCGTCCATGTCCTTCTCGTACTCAAGGCTGCACGCCCCCGTGTAGCTGACCTTGCGGAGCGCGCGGACAACGGCAGGGATGTCAATGATCCCCCGGGGTAGCTCAACCGTCCTGCCCGCCTTGGTCGCAGCGGTCACGTTCTTAAGGTGGAAATCGTGAAGGCGGTCGCCGTACTTGAGGATGGACTCCACCGGGTCGATGCCCGCGCGCAGCTCATGCCCGATGTCGAGGCACAGCCCGATGCGTTTGTCCAGCTTCTCAATCAGTTCAATCCCGCTCACCGCCGTCGGGAACAGCTCCGGCATGTCGGGCCCGTGGTTGTGGATCGCGTACTTCATGTCGTACTCCTTCACCAACCCGTTGACGACCTCCAGCAGCACCGCCGAGCCCACGCGCTTTCCGTCCCTCATCTCGAACGGGACGCCCACGACAACCTTCACGCCCACCCGCCTCGCATACGCGAACGCCCGCCTCGCCTCATCCGCGTTCCCCATGTAGATCGGCCCGACCCCGTAGCCTGCCACGCCGAATGACTTGCACTTCTCGTGGAACACCGCGACATCCTCCTCCGTGCTGTTCAGCGGTAGATGGAAATCCTTGATGCACAGGTGACGCACATCCGCCTTCTTCATCATTTCGAGCGCCGGCTCCAGCTTGAACTTGTTGAACGTGTATCCCGCGATGGCGGTGAGGAACGCATCCCCCCCTGCCGCAGGGGCCTGCTGCGCCCGTGCGGTTGTTGCGAGCAATGCGGGGACCGCCGTGGCAGCTGCCAGCCCCAACCCAGTCCCCTTGAAAAACGAACGACGTGTAACCATAATCCTCCTCTTCATAAATGACGGGATAAATTATTGGGCAGTTTGTGGTGAAAGTCAATGGAAAATGGATTTGTGATTCGATGTCGCCGCAGATTGTACCGATTATCGATTTCACAGATTTTACAAATTACACAGATGATTCAACTTGCGTTGTAAAAGCAAACTATTCTATACTAAACGTTTTTCTGTCCGGAGGGGTGTCTGAGTGGTTTAAAGAACCGGTCTTGAAAACCGGCGTGTCTTACGGGCACCGGGGGTTCGAATCCCTCCCCCTCCGCCATTTCGTACGTCAATGTAAGACCAGCGTACCTTTTTTTATTTTTTCCTTGTGTTTTTTCGGGAATCCTCTATTTTAATGAATGGTTAAATTGGTCATGGAGGAAATGTGATGAAGCGATTGATGATGGGCGTAGGTGTGGTGACGGGGCTTCTGATGTGCTCGGCGCAGGGGGGGGTGAAGTTACCGCGTGTCTTCGGCGACAACATGGTGTTGCAGCAGGGGCAGCCGGTCCCAGTGTGGGGCTGGGCGGATGCGGGGGAGCAGGTGACGGTCGAATTCGCGGGTCAGCGGAAACAGGCGACCGCAAACGCAGATGGAAAATGGCAGGTGAAGCTGGATGCGTTGAAGGCGTCGGCGGAGCCAGCGGTGTTTAAGGTGTCAGGCGCAAATGCGGTCGAGTTGAAGAATGTGGTGGTGGGGGAGGTGTGGTTCGCGTCGGGGCAGTCGAATATGGAGTGGGGGGTTGACGGCTCGGAGAACGCGCAGCAGGAGATCGCGGATGCGAAGTTCCCGCTGATCCGCCATTTCCGCGCGCCGAAGGTTTTCAAGCAGGAGCCGCAGGATGATGTCGAGGCGGGGTGGGTCGAGACGTCGCCGGAGACGATCGCGCATCAGTCGGGGGTGGCGTACTTTTTCGGGCGGCGGCTGCATCAGGCGCTGGAGGTCCCGGTGGGGCTGATCAATTGCTCGTGGGGGGGGACGCGTATCGAGCCGTGGATCCCGATGTGCGGGTTCGAGGGGCTTCCGGCGCTGGAGGGGGTGAAGCGGCGCGCGGGGTCGAAGCAGGATGACGGGAAGCAGCAGGAGCCGACGGTGCTGTACAACGGGATGGTGTCGGGGCTGGTGCCGTTCGCGATCCGCGGGGCGATCTGGTACCAGGGGTGCTCGAACGTGGGCGAGGGGATGCTGTACCTGAAGAAGACGAGGGCGCTGGTCCAGGGCTGGCGGCAGGTGTGGGGGCAGGGCGATTTCCCGTATTACCTCGTGCAGTTGGCGCCGTTCAATTACGGCGAGGGCAAGGGGCAGAATCTCCCGGGCATCTGGGAGGCGCAGGCTGCGGTGCCGGGGGCGATCCCGAACACGGGCTATGCGGTCATCAATGACATCGGCAACGTGAAGGACATCCATCCGCGCAACAAGCAGGACGTGGGGCTGCGCTTGGCGAATCAGGCGTTGAACCGCACCTACGGGAAGGCGGATGTGGTGTGGTCAGGTCCGGTCTATCGGTCGTTCGCGGTCGAGGGCGCGAAGGTGCGCGTGGCGTTCGACCATGCGGAGGGGCTGAAGACGCGCGACGGGAAGGCGCCGGACTGGTTTGAGGTGTGCGGGGCGGACGGTGCGTTCAAGCCGGCGGTCGCGGGGATTGAGGGGGGGGCGGTCGTGCTGTCGCACCCGGACGTCGCGGAGCCGAAGGCGGCGCGTTTCGCATGGGACCAGTGCGCGGAACCGAACCTCGTGAATGGCGCGGGACTGCCGACGGGCGCGTTCCGTTGCGGGGATCTGCCGAAATGAGGATTTTGTTTGGCACGCAGATGACACCGATTTTTCTGATGGACGCAGATGACACAAATGGTCAATCTGCGTCATCCGCGTGCTGAAAGAAAAATGTTTTTTGAAAACCGGGAAAGGAGTTCGCAATGGCTTATTACTTAGGGATAGACAGTAGCACACAGAGCCTGAAGGGGCTTGTGATTGACCCGTCCGCCGGGCGAATCGTCGGCGACGCGAATGTGAATTTCAAGGCGGACCTGCCGCAGTACAACTGTCCGGACGGTGTGCTGGCAAACGCGGACCCGCTGGTGAAGCATGCCGACCCGCTGATGTGGCTGGCGGCGCTGGACCTGATGCTGGCGCGTCTGCAGAAGTCGGGCGTGGCGATGGAGCGCGTCGCGGCGATCGGCGGCGACGGGCAGCAGCACGGCTCGGTTTACCTGAACGATACGTTTTCAAACGCGCTAGCGGAGTTGCGCCGGGCAGCATTATTGCCGGAGCAGCTAAAGGGCACGCTAGCGCGTTCTACTTCTCCCATCTGGATGGACAGCTCCACGTCTGCGGAGTGCCGTGAGCTTGATGGGCAATTCGGCGCGCGCTTGCAGACGGATACGGGGTCGCCCGCGATCGAGCGTTTCACGGGGGCGCAGATCCGCAAGTTCGCGAAGACGGAGCCGGAGCGTTACGCGCAGACGGCGCGGATTCATCTGGTGAGCTCGTTCCTCTGCTCCGTGCTGATCGGCGAGGACGCGCCCATTGACTCCGGCGACGGCGCGGGCATGAACCTCCTGAACCTGAAGACCGGGACGTGGGATGCGGACATCGCGGCGTTCACCGCGCCGGGCTTGCTCGCGAAGCTGCCGAAGGTCGCGAACGGCGTCGCGGGGACGCTGCACCCGTACTTCGAGAAATACGGGCTGCGGGCGGGCATCCCCGTGGCGGTGTGGACGGGCGACAACCCGGCGAGCCTCGTCGGTACGGGCGCATGGGGGGCGGGCGTCGCGGTGGTGAGCCTCGGCACGAGCGACACGTTCTTCGCCGCGCTCGACACGTTCAGGACTGACCCCGAGGGGTGTGGTCATGTGTTCGGCAACCCGGCGGGGGGGTGCATGAGCCTGGCGTGTTTCAAGAACGGCTCGCTGGCGCGTGACCGTGTGCGCAAGGAGGCGGGCGTCGAGTGGGCGTTCTTCGACAAGACCGCATTCGAGATGACCTCGGCGGGTAACGGCGGGGGTCTGGCGTTGCCGTGGTTCGAGGCGGAGATCACGCCGCCCGTGCTGACCCCCGGCTTGCGTGCGAACTTCGATTTCGGCGCGGCTACGCCCGAGGTGCGCGTCCGTGCGGCGGTCGAGGGACAGGCGCTGGCATTGCGCCGTCATGCGCAATGGATCGGTGCGTTCAAGCAAATCCGAGTGACGGGCGGCGCGTCGAAAAGCCCCGGCATCCGCCAGACCTTGGCGGACGTGTTTCAGGCGCGGGTGGAGAGCATCGCCGTGGCGGACTCGGCGGCGCTCGGCGGCGCGATGCTCGCCGCGCACGCGGACGGCGTTCCGCTGGAGCAGATGACCGCGGCGTTCTCGCCCGTGACGGCAGTCTGCGAACCGCGCCCCGAACACGCAGCGGTTTACGACAGCCTGTTGCCCGTCATCGGCGAATTGGAGAAAGCGATGCCGAAGGGGTGATCTTCTACTGTAACACCTCGAAGGTAATCTCAAGCGCCCCGTCGTCGGCAGTCTTCTCGGAAACAATCCTGTACCTCGCGCCTTCAGGGGGGGGCATCCCCGCCTCCATCCCAACCTCCTTACTGGAGCAGATGACCCCGATGTTGTCAAGTGCCCACCTGTAAGCGTTCGTATAGTTCGCGTCACCCCTCTGTCCGATATTCATCTTCAGCGTCCCGATACGTGTCGCGGCATCATAGCTGTGGCTCATCGGCAGGATGCGGTGAACGGTCACGTTGACGCTGAGTACCGGCATGTCGAGCTTCGACACCAGCGAGAATCCGAGCAGCCCCTTTGTCGAGCCGGGGTTGGCTTGCGTGTACTCGTCGTTGCAGATGCGTCTAATCTGCTGGGTCGCCCACTGGCGCAGGGCAAAGATGTCCGCGTCCTCCGAGAGGACATCAAACACGAACACCGCCTTTTGCGCCTCCTGGTCATATTCCCACTTCTTGATGCGGAGCGGGTTGGCAGTGCCAGCTTCCGTCTCCGTGTCCGGCGTTTCCGCCTCCGATGCCGACGCGATGGAGACAGGTATGTTCCTGGATGAATTGGACAGGTTAATGATTTCAGTGATCTTGTTGTTTTTGTCGAAGATGACCAGATACGTGTACTTCTCACCGTTGAACAGTATTTCAATGGGCGTTCCGGCCAGCTCCCAAAGGCAAAGTGTCACAACGTCGGCGACCGCGTGGAAAAAGGCCCTTCCTAAGCGGACACCGACAGAATAACCATCAACAAATGAGTAAAGCTCTTCCTTTTTCCCCTGCCGGTTCACCTCCGATGAGATGGGCATGCCCAGTTCGCTTAACAACACCTTTCTGTCAGCGCCAAATTGAATGACTTCCGGATCTTTTCGCGAGGGTTGATTAGCCGCCATATAGACAGCGCATCCTTGGCTAACGATCAATAACGAAAACACCAACACGTTTGATGCCATCTGGCGTTTGCGTTGACTGCACGCATCGGCAGGGCGTTGCCCGCTCGTATGTGGCAGGGCTTCGTCCTGGGTTTCGGGAAGAAGTCTGTTCAGTTTTCTCCTCATACTGCTCCTTGTTACTTTCTCCATGAAGTTAATCGACTTTGGGTAAAAAATTACAATACCAAAATCCCCGCGTACGCGGCAAGCGCAAAATGGGACACAAAACGGAAAAAAAACGGGAAGGAAAAAAACGCAGAAAAAAACCGAACGCGCCGCTTGACACCGCACGGTTGTTGGGTGTACCCTATTCCACGCCCTCAAAGAAGAAAAGTCCTTGGGGTTACACAACAGTCGTCAAGAGGTGACAACAATCGCAGGAAGGTAGGCAGGAACGTGAAGAAGAACAAGGTGATGATGGTGGTCGCCGCGTGTTGTGCGGGGATGATCTTAGGATGGCTTTTACGTTCAGGGATGATGGGTGGTGGGCGAACGCCCCAAGGTGGCGTATCCCCCGCTGGAGGGCAAGTAACCCAAGGTGGCGCAGACATTCCTGTCTACGTGCCCCCCTCTGGAGGGCGAGCGTCCTCGCGAGCCGAGGCGGAGGACGACGACATGGAGGAGCGCATGGCGCAACGCGGCATCCAGATGCAAGCGTCGGCGGATGAGACGCGCCAAGCCATCATTGAAAACGCCAGCCTCAACGACGTCCAAGCCGCGCGGCTGGATACAATCATCGCCGACATGAACCGTCAGATGACAGAGGTCTCCACCAAGTGGGCGGATCATATCCGCGCGACGGGGACGCTGGACATTAACACCCGCATGAAGATGCAGCACGAAATCAGCGGCGTCATGGTGTCGGTCTCGGACGCGATGGATGGGGAGTTCCCCGGTTGGCGCGGCAAGGGCGATGACCCCGCGAATGTGGACATCTCTCGCCTCATCCGCGTGACGACCGCATTCGAGCCGTTCCGGAAGATACGAAGCGAGATTCTGCGCGGCGAGATGGGCAACCGTGGAAAAACGGAGGAAGACAGCGAATGAAATTCGGCAATGCCTTACAAAAGGTCGCTGTGGGTTCCGGTCCGTATGAGCGTCAGGACGAGGATGGACTTTTCTATTTGGTAAACCAGCAGCCAGTCGGGTTTGACATGGCACTCGCGGGTGCCGGCAAAATTCCCTGTCAACGCATGATCGCGGTGCTTTTCGGAAAGCGGTTTCCCTTGGGCAAGTTGTTCGATCACACGGTGGAGCAGTTCCATATCCATGCCGCGCCTCTGCATGAGCTTGTATTCTTTCTTGAACCGCGAGGTTCTGACAATCCCGTGTTTCATGTGTTCAACTCTTTGATGAGGTCTTCCATGTTGGTGAACACGCGGGTTTTCGGATCACGGGCGATGCGCCTACCTTCCTCGATGGCGGCGATCGTTTCGGCGTTTGGGCTTCGCTGCGTGATGGGGAAGGGGATGCACTGGTCGCGGATTGACTGCCTGAAAAAAATATTGACGGCAGTGGTGAGGTTCATGCCGAGGCTGTTGAAAAGCGATTCGGCTTCCTGCTTCAACCCGGAATCCAGACGGATGGTGATATTCGATGTCATAAAAAACTCCTTTTGCAAAGTGGAAATGCCATCTATTGTACACGTTTTGAGGTGCATTGCAAGTGCATTGCATCGGATATTCACACCTTTTCAATTTCAGACGGCAGGAGACACAAAATGATGACGCAAGGACAGATGGGTATTTCACACGGAGGCACGGAGACACAGAGGGGATTCGTCCACAGATTGCACCGACTTTCAATTTCACAAGACAGGAGACACAAAATGATGACGCAAGGACAGATGGTTTTTTCACGCGGAGGCACAGAGACACAGAGGGGATTCGTCCACCGATTCACACCGATTTTCAATTTCACAAAGGAGAGGACACAGATGACACACAATCGTATGATTCGTTCACACAGAGGCGCGGAGTGCGCGGGGCATTCCAAGGTGGCACAGGCATTCCTGCCTGTGCGCAAAAGACGATGCACAGGCAGGAATGCCTGTGCCACCCTGTTGTCCCCGCACGGCGTCGGCATATGCGCGAGGGCGTTCAGCCTGAACGGAGTGCGGACATTCCTGTCCGCAATCAAAACGCGGACAAGAATGTCCGCACTCCTGTCCGTTAGCCGCTTCAAAGCCTGTGCCTGTGCCGCAGTGTTCATGCTCGCATTCATGGCGGGCATGGCGAATGCCGCCACCGTGACAACCAACGGATACACCTACACCTACAACGTGGTCAATGGCGGGGCAGATATTACCTCTGGCAGTTCTCACACTCGCGCAATCAACCCCGCCCCGACAGGCTCATTCACCATCCCCTCCACCTTAGCCGGGTACCCCGTCACGTCAATCGGGGACGGCGCATTTTTGGATTGCAGCGGCTGGACGGGCGACCTGACCATCCCGCCGGGCGTCACGTCTATCGGGTACTACGCATTTTACGGTTGCAGTAAGTTGACAAGCGTGACCATCCCGTCCAGCGTCACGTCTATCGGGAACTACGCATTTTACGGTTGCAGCGGCTTGACAAGCGTGACCATCCCATCCAGCATCACGTCTATCGGGTACTACGCATTTTACGGTTGCAGCGGCTTGACGGGCAACCTGACCATCCCGTCGGGCGTCACATCTATCGGGAACTACGCATTTTCCTGGTGCAGCGGCTTGACGAGCGTGATCATCCCGTCCAGCGTCACGTCTATCGGGGGCTACGCATTTTACTATTGCTACGGCTTGACGGGCGTGACCATCCCGTCCAGCGTCACGTCTATCGGGCAATACGCATTTTCCGGTACAGCCATCTGGTACAATCACCCTGTCGGTGTTGTTTACGTTGACGGTTGGGCAGTCGACTGGAAAGGGACACAGCTCACTGGTCAACTTACCCTGAACCTTGGAACAAGAGGCATTGCAGACTCTGTATTTTCCGGTTGCAGTGGCTTGACGGGTAACCTGACCATCCCGTCGAGTGTCACGTCTATCGGGTCCTCCGCATTTTACGGTTGCAGCGGCTTGACGGGCGTGACCATCCTGTCCAGCGTCACGTCTATCGGGTCCTCCGCATTTTACGGTTGCAGCGGCTTGACGGGCGTGACCATCCCGTCCAGCGTCACGTCTATCGGGTCCTCCGCATTTTACGGTTGCAGCGGCTTGACGAGCGTGACCATCCCGTCCAGCGTCACGTATATCGGGTACTCCGCATTTGACGGTTGCAGCGGCTTGACGAGCGTGACCATCCCATCCAGCGTCACGGCAATCGGGTCCTCCGCATTTTCCGGTTGCAGCGGCTTGACGAGCGTGACCATCCCGTCCAGCGTCACGTATATCGAGAACTCCACATTTTCCTATTGCACCAATTTGACAAGCGTGACCATCCCGTCGGGCATCAAGATAATCGGGAACAACGCATTTCAGAATTGCACAGGCTTGACGGGCGTGACGTGGGCGGCGACAAACATCACGTCCTATCCCTCTTATTCTTCCGCGTTCTCTGGCTGTACGAACCTGACGAGCGTGACCTTTTCAGAAGGCGTGACGCATATCCCTGCGTACGCATTTTACAATGTCGCTAGTTTGACAAGCGTGACCATCCCGTCGAGCGTCACATCAATCGGGAACTACGCATTTCAGAATTGCAGAGGCTTGACGGGCGTGACGTGGGCGGCAACAAACATCACGTCCTATCCCTCTTCGTCTTATCATCCGTTCTCTGGCTGTACGAACCTGACGAGTGTGACCTTTTCGGAAGGTGTGACGCATATCCCAGCTCTCGCATTTTTCGGTTTCAGCAGCTTGACGGGCGACCTGACCATCCCGTCCAGCGTCACGTATATCGGGAACAACGCATTTTACAATTGCAGAGGCTTGACGGGCGTGACGTGGGCGGCAACAAACATCACGTCCTATCCCACTTCAAATATCCCGTTCAATGGTTGTACAAATTTGACAAGCGTAACCTTTTCGGAAGGTGTGACGCATATCCCAGCTTACGCATTTTACAATTGCACCGGCTTGACAGGCGTGACCATCCCGTCGAGCGTCACGTATATCGGGCACTACGCATTTTCCAATACAGCCATTTTTAACACCCACCCAAACGGCATTCTTTATCTTGACGGATGGGTATTTGGTTGGAAAGGGACAGAGCCTTCTGGTCAGCTTGACCTGAATCCCGGAACCAGAGGCATTGCAGGCGCCGCATTTGCCAATTGCAGCGGCTTGACGAGCAACCTGACCATCCCGTCGGGCGTCACGGCAATCGGGGACTACGCATTTTCCGGTTGCAGCGGCTTGACGGGCAACCTGACCATCCCGTCGGGCGTCACGTCGATCGGGGACTACGCATTTTCCGGTTGCAGCGGCTTGACGGGCAACCTGACCATCCCGTCGGGCGTCACGTCGATCGGGAACGGCGCATTTTCCGGTTGTATCGGCTTAACGAGCGTGACCATCCCGTCAAGCGTCACGTCTATCGGGGAAAAGGCATTTAACAATTGCAGCGGCTTGACGAGCGCAACCATCTCCGAGGGCGTCACG
>WRML01000033.1 GCA_009777165.1 Kiritimatiellota bacterium | reverse complement strand
CCGTGGGGCGCGGGCCCCGTGGACTACGTCAAGCTCGTCCAGCCCGTCCTCGACCGCTACTGCACCCGCTGCCACTCCGGCCCCACCCCCCCCAAGCAGGTTGACCTCACGGGCGGCAAGACCCGCTTCTTCAGCATGTCCTACGACACCCTCTGCGAGCGCAAGATGATCGCCTACTACTACATCAACCCCGGCCCCACCGGGGTCTTCCCCGCCCTCGGCACCGGCTCGATGGTCAGCAAGCTGACGAAGCTCCTCGAGGACAAGCACAGCGACGTCGACGTGGACCCCGAGAGCCGCCGCCGCGTCTACGCCTGGATAGACTCCAACGTCCTCTACTACCCCACGTTCGAGATGTGCCGCCCCTACACCATCGGCGGACGCGACACATGGCACTTCGTGCCAGACAACAAGAAGGGGGTCAAGCCCCAGCCCGAACCGTGGTTCGCCGCGTTTGACAAGACCTACACCGCCTCCTGCGCCACCTGCCACGACTCCCTCACCAAGGAAGACAGCCTCACGCGCAAGCACCAATGGCTCAACCTCACGGCCCCCCCCGACAGCCGCGCCCTCACCGCCCACCTCGCCAAGGACGCCGGGGGCTACGGCATCGTCGGCACGAAAAAAGACAGCGACGAGAAATACCTCATCCCCTCCAAGGACGACCCCACCTACCGGGCCCTCCTCAATGCCCTGAACCAAGGCAAGGCCGCCCTCGACGCCCGTCCCCGCATCGACATGCCCGGCGCCGTCCCCATCCCCCAAGAGCGCGACTTCGGCAAGACGTTTTGACTTTGACGATAACAATACGATCCTCTGGAGTGCGGCGGCTCGCCGCCGCTTTCTGTCGTGGGGACTTGCCCCCACGCATCAGCAACCGAAAGGAATCCCCCTGCTGCCACCGCACGGGAAAATAGACTTGTTGGGATATTATAGTTAATTCAGTTGAAAACCATTCCATTTTTAACCACAATGGACACAATGGTTTTCACAATAGACACAAAGGATACAAGGGGAAATCGTGTCTATTGTGCATTCCATTGTGTCTATTGTGGTTAAAAAATGCATCGCAACAACATCCCGTCAAGAGATGTCAAAATGGAATTACACCATCACCTGAGACACCCTGCCCAACCGGGGCTTGCTTACATTTTTTTTGCGCAATCCTTATACCCCAATATGTCTACTTTTTTTTGACTTTTTTTGCTGATCTTTTTTTGCTGATTTTCTTACGGATTCAACTGGGGCCGGGTGCGTCACGAAAATCCTGGCTTGGGGAGCGCGGGCCGGATCTGCACCTTTTCCTTGGAGGTGGGCTTTCCGCCGTACACCTCGATCTCCGTGCAGTAGTTGTCTGCGTTCCAGACGCGGCCGCGGTAACGCCCGTTGCTGTAGACGCGGACGTAGCGGGCGCGGATGCCTGGCACGGGGATCGGCCGCCCATAGTTCGTCTCGATGTATTCCTTGTCTTCGCCGATGCCAAGACCGGAGGAGTTGTCGTGGTCGTTGTTGAATACGGTGGTGACGCCGTCTATAAAGTCCGCGTCGTTCGAGAGCTGGACGACCATATCCCTGTAAACGGATATATACCAGTGGTGACTCCAGATCCAGACCGCGTTGACGACTTGCGAGGTCCGCAGGTCAATCTGTAGCCATTGGATGCCGGGCGCGTATTTGACCAGCGACTCGCACTCGTCATGAAAGTCGAAAGACTTGGTTTCCTTGTCGTTGTCCGTAATCATCGCCCATTCCCCGCGCTCGGGGTTTAGTCCGGCGCTGGATGTGACGGGGCAGTCGAGGGAGAGTAGCTTGTCCCCCCCCTCGGGGACCATGATCGGCGGGTAGGGCTTTCCGTTGCGGGGCGGTTCAAGATTAGGTGCTCCGGGCGTCTCAAACGGGTATGCCCCGGCCGTGAGCGTCAGGCCGATGGCGGCGAGGGCGGAAAGCATCCTGTGCGGGTTGCGTGCGGCACACATGGTAATTCTCCTTTTTGCTCTAAATTGCTATCGTGATCGTGCCTCGTCCCATGTGTCCTGGAGACGTCGGATGGCGTCGAACGGCGCGGGCGAGAGGCAGACAGGGCGGACGACTGCGAAGTTGATTGCGCCGGCCGCGCGCACGTCATGGAGGTTGGTCACGTTGATGCCGCCAATCGCGACGGTCGTGAACGGGGCGGCACGGATCATCTCCCCTGCCAGCCAAGGCCCGAGGGAGGGGTCGGGGATTTCCTTCGTTGGTGTTGCGAAGACGGGGCCCACGCCGCAGTAGTCGGGCGCCTGGGCCACAGCTGCTTGCGCTTGCGACGGGTTGTGCGTGGAAAGTCCGAAAATGCGGAGCGACGGGTATAACCGCCGGGCCTCCGAAAGCGGCATGTCCTCCTGCCCGAGGTGCACACCGTCCGCCTCGCACTCGGCGGCGACGGAGGGGTCGTCGTTGATGATGAGGCGGGTCACCGTGCCGCGCGTGATGGCGCGCATATTCTGAGCGACAGACAGCACTGTGCCGCGGAGGGTTTTCTTTATCCTCAACTGGACATAGCGTAACCCCGCGCGGACAGCGGCCTCCGTGCACGCCTCGTAAGACGTGACCGGATCGGTGATCACCAGATACAGACCAAATGTTTCAATCGCCATCGCCGTAGTGCCGCGGATTGAGAAGGGCGCCACCTGATGTGTTCATCGGACACCTCACTCAATGAGGACGGGGTAGGACGGTTTCAGGCTGTAGGGCTTCACCGTTTCGGGCAGGACATACGCGCCGGAACCGACATACGCATCCGCCGGGGTGCGGGTCAGCACACCGAGGTATTTGACGGTCGTTGACTTGCCAGCCACGTTCCGCCTGAAGGTCCCGTTGAAGAGGCCTGTCGCGGGCTTGACCGTCAGTTTCGCGTCGAAGGGGTTGTCCATGGGGTCCGCCGAAAGCGACGCGACGCCGCGCGCGTTGAAGACGAGCGGCACGTCCATCGAGACCGTGTCCACGGCCGTGGTAAACGCGGCCCCCCCGTAGTACGCCTCGATGCTCGCGGTCTTGGCGTAAAACGCGCCGAAGGGCTCGAGCAGCGCGCCGAAACCGTCGAGGGTCGCCGCCGCGCCTCTGCCGGGATAAACCCATTGCCACATCACGGACGTGTCCGGGACGACCTTGTTGCCGTCCGGCACCGTGAGGCCGGGCAGGACGGTCAACAGCCCGCTGGCCACGCCGCGCTTGCTGTAGAGCGGCGCGAACATAGGGACGACGCCCTCGCCGCCAACCACCAGCAGGGTCGTGGAGGCGGACAGGGTTGTGCCGTCGGACAGCTTGCCCGCGACTTTCACGCCACCGTTCTTGCTGACGGTGAGGGCCAGGTAGCCGGCCCCCTCCTGGAGGTTGTCGAGCCCGGGCGTGAGCATGGCACATGCCGTGGCCGGGAGGGCGACGGTGTAGTAACCCTGGTATTTCGCAAGCTCCGCCATCGCAGACGGGTAGTCCACCGATTTCTTGTTCACCTTGAACAGATCCCACTGCCCGGCGAGCTCAAGCGCGGACGCGCCGATGTTCCCGCCTGCCGCAGTGCCGACGACCGCCCACGTGGACGTGTCAACGCTCAGGCTCAGGGCCTCCCCCTTCTTGGTCAGAAACGCTACCGTATAGACGGTTCCGTCGGTCTCCGCCCAGCCCTTTGCCGAGAAACTGACGGAGGCGTTGCGCAAGATGGTTTTCACGGAGAGGGCCCCCTTCGCCGAGGCCTTCATCGTGAAGGTGCCGACGACCTGGGCGGCGCCGTTCGTCAGGTAGCCCGTGAAGGCCCCCTGCGCGTAGGGCGACAGCTCCGCGATGGTGATCGTCAACGGCTCTTGCCGCGCAAGCTTGTTCGGATTGGTCGCGGTCACGATGACGGGGAATGTCCCCGCCTTGGTGGGGATGCCAGCGATTTCGCCTGTGGCCGCGTTGATTTTCAGACCGGGGGGCAGGCCCTTGGCCTTGAACGTCGCGGGGCGCTCGTTGATCCCCACCACCTGGGAGAAGAGGACCCCCACGGTCGGCACCGGGGTCCCCGTCCCGGCGGACAATATGGGGGGGGCGGTGTAGGACGACTTGAGGCGGAAGATCGCCGTGTAGGTCGTGTTGGTCAGGGGGGCCTCCTTGCGCGAGGCGGTCGCCACCCCGTCCGTCCACTCCACGAAGACGCTCGCGGAGGTGGGTTTCGCGGTGAGGGTGACGGTCTTGCCCGGCAGGACCTGCCCGTTGGCAGGGGAGAGGGTCACCGTGTCGCGCGGGTCGGCACTGTCCGCCACCCCGGTGACGACGGGCACCCAGACGAACGGCACCTCGAGGGGGGTCGTCTGCGCGGCCCTGATGGTCATCTTGACGTTTGCGGGGGTCAGCCAGTTGGTGTCGGGGACCCTGAAGCGCAGCGTGTAGGAACCGGGCTTGAGGGGGTACTTGCCCGTCGGTGCGAAGAATTCCTTGCCGTCGGTGCTCCACTGGGCCCCGGGGAGGTCCGCCAGCGTCACGCTGTCCACGAGCCGGATGTTCAGGTAGCCCGGCGTGGGGCCCGCGTCCTTCACATAGACAGCGGTGAGGGTGACATCCATCGTCGGCATCTCGACGCTCGACGTTGTGGCATTCTCGTCGAAGCCCGCCCCCAGGGGGGTACCCTCCGGATCAACCACCCACCACCCGAACACGAGACCGGCGGGGGCGGGGGGGGCCGTGACGGCGGCGAGGGTCCCCTCCTGGACGGGGATGGTCTTCGTCACACCGTTGCCGACGGTCGTGAGCAGGTGGACGTCGGACGGGAGGGGGTTCATGATCGCGTACGTCGCGGTCAACGTGAGCGCCCCCCCTGCCGCAGTGAGGAACGTGACGGGCGCGGTGACATCGTCAACGTCCGCGGTGTCGCCCGTCCAGCCATCGAACACGTACCAGGGTTCCGGGGGGTCCGCCTCGATGGGGATCACCGTGCCGTTGACGCAGTTGGTGCTGCCGATCCCGTTGACGACGGTGAGGGCGGTGTAACCGTCGTTGACCTGATAGACGGCGGTCACTGCCACGTCCCGGTTGGGCATGGTGACGATGGTGTTGACGTTGTTCGCGTTGAAGGATGAGCCGAGCGACGTGCCGGCGGGCAGCACCTCCCAGCGCAGGAACTTCCACGCGGGGGTCCTGTCCTCGGCGGTGATGGGGATCTGTACGCCTTGGAGGAAGGCCCCCCCCGTGTTGACGACGCCGTTGGTCACGGCGAGATTGTACTCCACCCCTGCGGTCCACGCCAGGCGGAAACCGACGTTCCTCACCCCGTTCGTCGGGGCTTGCCGCCCCCGGTACGCGCTTGTGCAGGTGTCGATCGAGCCTTGGAAACTTCCGCCGCGCCAGGCGCGGGAACTGTCCACGCCCGTGGCCCCCCCCTTGGGATCCGTCTGTGCCGCAGAACCATAATTGGCAAACCAGTCCAGGCACCATTCGCCCACGTTGCCGTGCATGTCGTAGAAGCCCCACGGGTTCGGGAGTTTCAGGCCGACCTCCTGCGTGTTGTTCGTGGCATACCAGGCATAATCCCCCAGCTCAGCCGTGTTGTTCCCGAACGAATACGCCGTCGTGGAGCCGGCACGGCAGGCGTACTCCCACTGCGCCTCCGTCGGCAGGTCGAGGGCAATGCCGAGCGCCTTCCCCCTCACCGACGAGATGAACGATCCGCTGTCAATGCCGCCGTTCGCCGGCCACTGCGCCCCCGCATCCGATCCGCGCAACGCCGCATACGGGATGTTTTCGACAGGACGCTTATCGCGGTTCAGCCCGAAGTAACCGCTGTCGGGCCACTGCCCGCGGACGGTCAGCCATTGCGCCTGAGTCACCGGATACACCCCCAGATAGAACGTCTGCGAGAGCGTGACCTGATGGGAGGTCGCCAGATAACTCACGTTGTCACCCATCGTGAACGTCCCCGGATCAACCTTTTTGAGCACCATCTTGTCCGTCTTGTGGGTTTCGTTCCACCCCCCCACAGGCGGCCCGTTCGTATAGGAGACCCCCCCGCTGCCCGCCAAGTCCACAATCAGGTACGTCCTGTCTGCGGTCGTGAGTTGCACAGGGCGATAGGTGGCGGTCAGGTTCGCTGCGACAGCAACGGTCGCGGTCGCCGTCGGGGAGAAGGCGTTATCCAAAATGTGTGTATCGCCTACCCAACCGTTGAACACGTGCATTGCGGTTGGCGCGGCGTTTGCCGTGACGGTCACGACGTGGCCGTTCGTATAACTTCCGCTGCCCGTGCCCCCCGTCACCGTCAGCGGGTAATAAATGAGGGGATAGGTTGCCGTAAGCGTGATGTCGGCCCCGGGCATGACGAGCGTGGTATTCCAGCTGGTGATGTCCGCAATCTCAACCGTAGCCCCGGCGGGCGAGACCACCCACTGGAACGTATGGTGCGGCCCGGGGGGGATGGCGGAAATGTTCACCACCGAACCCTCCAGATAGTCGCCGCCGCCGTTCCCCATCTCCACGGTCAGGGTACGGTAGAGATTGTACGTCGCCGTGACGGTGATGTTTGATCCGGGCATGACCAGCGTCGTGTGTTCATCGGTCACATCCGCGACGGTCGCGGTGTCGCCCTCCCAGCAGGCAAACGCCCACGGGAAGTTCGTCGCGTTCGCGTCGAGGGTCACGGTCGTGCCGCTCGCGTAGTAGCCGCTGTTCGTGCTGTTGACGGCAGTCAGGTAGGGGAAGTAGCGGTATGTCGCCGTGACGGTGATGTTCGACCCGGGCATGACCAGCGTGGTCACTGCGTCCGACACGTCCGCCACGGTCGCGACGTCCCCCGTCCAGCAGTCGAACTCCTGATTGGCGGGCGCGGCATCCGCCGTGAGGGTCACGATCTGGCCGTTCGTGTAGCTCCCCCCGCTTGGCGCGAGCGTCCCGTCCGTGATGCCCAGCGTGAAATACTCCGTCGGGAGTTTGAGGTAGACGCGGAAACCGCAGAACGGCGCGTTCCCGGGGGCCCGGGGATATGAGGTGTCGCACTTACAGTACGCGGCGGAATCGGAGACCGCCCCCCCGTACACATCCGCACCACCCTCGACCAGCTCCGCGACGTTCCCGAGCATATCGAACAGGCCCCAGTCGTTCGGAATTTTCCCGCCGACATCCTGCACACTCACAGTCCCCGGGAAACAATCCAAGTACCATGCGTAATTTTCGAGGTCTGTGGCGGTGGGGTCATCCCCGTAATAATAATTCCATGACGCGGGCGATCCGGCACGGCATGCGTACTCCCACTGCGCCGCCGGGGGCAGCGCGAACGCCTGGTTCGTCGTGGGCCAGTCGCCGGGGTCAACGCGGTCAGACAGCGCACTGAGGAATCCGGTGTAATTCCCCACGCCGTTAAAGTTGTCGTACGTCGCCGCTTCCGTATCGTTCTTCCCGGCAGGGTTGAACGCTGGAATCACCTGCTTGAACTGCCCGACCGTCACCTCGAACACCCCGAGATAGAAGTCGTCGGGGATGGGGGGGACGGCAGTCACATTGCGCGCGACGCGCCTCAAGACAAGTTTGGTTGTCTTATACTCCTCCGGCCACCCGCCCGGCGAATCCCAGCCGACAGGCACGTCACTCCAGTATTCGACTGAGCTTGGGTTGCCGAGCGTGATGACCATATAGGCATCACCGATGTCACCGACCGTTTGCGCCATCAGGCGGCTCGTGCCACAGGCGAAGGACACGACTGTTAATAAGCCTACACTCAACCACTTTTTCATGCGTTCTCTCCTTTTCAAACTGAAACATTACCTCTTATCACAAAATTGTCCCAAGTATAGACCTTCCTCTTGCCCAATGTCAAGCAGAAGAATTTCAAAAAAATTCGCCCCCACGAAGTCTCTGTGAAACGCTGTGTAGTGTGTTGTGTGAAGGACGATAAGGATGTCGCGGCGCTCAGAGGAAAATGCGCCGGGCGTTCGCGCCGGTGATGTCGGAGAGCTCGTCGGGCGAAACGCCGCGCAACGCGGCGACCTCGCGCAGGATGACGTTGAGGTTGCCGGGATGATTGAGGGGCTTTTGGTTCGCGCCCATGCCGATGGGGCGCCCCCCGGCCGGGAACAGGTCGGGCGCGTCAGTCTCGACCAGGATCTGGCTGTCCGGGATTTCCTTGGCGGCGGCGCGGACTTTCGTGGCGTTCGTGTTGCAGACCGTCCCCGCGAACGAGACGTACCCCCCCATGTTCAGCAGCTGCCGCAGGATTTCCGCCGATCCCCCGAACCCGTGCGCGACAAATCCCGGGATGCGCCGCGCATAGCGTTTCAGCACGTCCGCCAACCGCCCCCATGCGCGCGCGCCGTGCAGCACGACCGGACAGCGGATCCTCTCCGCCAGCCCAAGCTGCCACTCGAACACCTCCTCCTGCAACGACAGCGGGACATCGTCCATCACGCCGTCGAGGCCAATCTCGCCAACCACGGCGACGGGGTTACGGTCGAGATACATCTCCAGCTGCTCGCGCCAGTTTCTGGGCAGGAAGCGCACGTACCACGGGTGAACGCCGAACGCGGGGACAACAATGAACGGGAGGGGGTAATTCGCCACCGCCTCCGTCGCGTGCCAGTCATCCGGGGTTGTCCCGCAGCAACACACCCCCGTGACCTGCACCGCCTTCGCCTTGCGTGCCAGCTCCTCAAACACCCCGCTCAAGCGCGGGTCCTGCAAATGCGCATGCGCGTCGAACATGACCGGCTACCCTTTCAGGCACATCAGCGGTTTGCAGCAATCAACCACGTCAATGCAGTCGAGCTGCTGACGGATGACATCGTCGATGTCCTTGTACGCCTGGGGGGCCTCGCCGAGGTCGTGCAGGTTCCTGTCCCTCTTGCTTCTCTGCCATCGGTCGAACACGACCCCCTCCATCGCCGCATCGCACTGCTGGAGCGTCAACGTCTTGGAGGCCTCGGTCCGGCTCATCGCCCGCCCCGCACCATGGGAGCAGGACATCATGGACTGCGGGTTGCCCTTGCCCCTCACGATGTACGAGCTGGTCCCCATCGAGCCAGGGATGATGCCGGGCTGGCCGTTGAATGCGGAGGTCGCCCCTTTCCGATGGATCCAGTAGTCCTTGCCGAAATGGCGTTCCAAGCCCGCATAGTTATGGTGGATGTTGATGCCGCCTTCACGAAGCGCGGAGTCGTCCGTGAAGATCTCCGCCATGACCTCCCCATACGCCGCCATGATCCGTTTCCGGTTCTCCTGCGCATACGCCATGGCAAAGGTCATGTCAGTCACGTAATCGCGGAACAGGGCCGTGTCCTCGGGGAGAAAAGCAAGCTCCTTGTCGGGGAGCGCCAGATGATGGCGCTCGTTATACGCGAGCGCCTCCTTGTGGTAATGGTTGCAGATCCTGTAGCCGAGATTCCGCGATCCCGTGTGCACCATCATCACGAGAAAGCCAGACCGGTTCGACTGCAACTCCATGAAATGGTTGCCGCCGCCGAGCGTCCCCAGGTTGCGGTAATCCAGCTCCTCCAAGGGGAGGACGCGCGGGGCATCGAAGCCCTCCCAGTGCTGTGGCGCCTTGTGCGCCCTCCCCTCCCCGACAGGCACGACGCGCTTCAAGGCCTCCAGCAGCTTGCGCCTCGTCGCCAGATCCTCCGCCGCCGCCTTCGGGATCGTGGTCGCGACAGCGACCATCCCGCAGCCGATATCCACACCGACCGCATTCGGGATGACCCCCCCCTCACACGCAATCACGCCGCCAATCGGCATTCCATAGCCGCTGTGGCAATCCGGCATGACGGCGATGTGTCTGACGATCGGGTGATGGGCAAGATTCCTCAACTGCCCCAACGCCCCGCTCTCCAGCGTCTCGCAATAACTGAACACCGGTGTGTTCCCTAAGTCTAACGTTTTCATTAAGTGAAGGCATAGTTTACCCTTTTATGAAATGCGGGGCAAGCGAAACATGGTGCCGGCGGCAAACGTTTTCTTGAGGTGTGTCCCGGGATATGCGATAATAGACCCCCGTGTGATTCAAACGAGGAGGAGGTTATGGAAAAGGAATTTGTCCCAGTTGCAGAGGCGCTTGAAAAAATTCAGGCCGCCATCGCGGAGGCGTGCGCGAAGGCCAGACGGCGCACGGATGCGGTCGAAATCATCGGGGTGACCAAAACCCACGGGCCCGATGTTGTCCGCGAGGCATGGGAGGCGGGCATCCGCACGTTCGGCGAAAACAAGGTGCAGGAGGCGGGCGCGAAAATCCCCGAATGCGTGGGGGGGGCCGAATGGCATCTGGTCGGGCATCTGCAACGCAACAAGGCCCGTCACGCGCTGGCGTTGTTTCCGGTGATTCACTCGCTGGACTCGCTACGGCTGGCGGAACAGTTGGAGCACGTCGCCGAGGAGACGGGCCACCGCCCTCAGGTGCTGCTGGAGATCAATGTGTCGGGCGAGGCGAGCAAGGACGGCTTGCGCCCGGAACACGCGCCGGAAGTGATTGACTACCTGCTGACGTGCCGTCACCTGACCTGGACAGGCCTGATGACACTCGCGCCCTTCTACCCCGACCCCGAGCAGACGCGCCCCGTGTTCGTGGCGTTACGCAACTTGCGCGACCGCTGGGAACGCGAATATGCCGTCGGGCTGCCGAACCTCTCGATGGGCATGAGCAACGACTACCGTATCGCCGTCGAGGAAGGCGCGACGTGGCTACGCCTCGGCACCGCGCTGTTTGGCAATCGCCCGAACATGCCCTAACGCAAGGCGTTCAGCCTTTCGGCTCACGAGGGGACTTAGGAGACGAAGGGGACAAAAGAACATTACCCCCCCCCTGCATCCCCTAGGCCCCTTAGGTCCCCTCTCGTGTACGCGAGGACGTTCAACCCTGTTACCAGATGTGCCAATGACACGTTAAATTACTCTATCTCCCCCCTTGCATTTTGGACACAATCCTGTTATTTTACGCTTTATGAAAACGATTTCCTGTGTGTCACTTGTGATGGTTTTGACGGTGTCGTGCGCGGTGCTCCCTGTTGCTGCGGAGCGTCATGCGGTGCCGGAGGAACACCCGAGGCTTTTCGGGAGCGCGGCGGAGCTGAAGGCGCTGGCGGGGGAACGGGCGGAGGCGTTCCGGCGGATGCGGGCGGTCGCCCAAAACCCCGGGAGCCCGGATGATGCGCGGATGATGTCCGTCTCGCTGGTCAACGCGGTCGAGCCGGACGCCGCGCTCGCGCGTGAGGCGGTCAGACTCGCCATGAAGCGGATTGACGCGCCGATCATCACGGGGCATAACCCGTTCGGCTCCGTCCTCGCCGAGTGCGCCGTGGTGTACGACCACTGCCACGGCCAGTGGACGCCCGAGGAACGCGCCAAGCTCATTGACTACTTCAAGCGCACCGTCGCCGCCAACGTCAACGAGGAGCGGAGCGTGTTCCACAACGGCTGGTACGGCTACAAGAACTGGGGGTACGGCGTCGCCGCCTACGCGACGTACCACGACGATCCCGGGTCGCCGGAGCTGCTCCGCGCGATCGAGCGGGAGTTCGCCGAGCGCGCGGCCCCGGCGCTGACGCTGAGCGGCGCGGGGGGGGGCTTCGGCGAGGGGTACTACGTCAACTACTGGATCTACCAGTGGGCGGTGTTTTGCGAGGTCGCGCGCCGCTGCGAGGGGGTGGACTACTTCGAGATGGCGCCGGAATTCTTCCGGCACCGCGCCGTCGCGGGGATGTTCGAGATGTACCCCGGCATCGGCGAGTACGGCTCCCCCCCCCCCCCCCCCCCGGGCGGCGGGGGCGGCGGGGGGGTTGGGGGGGGCCCCGGCCACACCCCGCAACCCCCCCCCCCCCCCCCCCGCCCCCCCCCCCGC
>WRML01000032.1 GCA_009777165.1 Kiritimatiellota bacterium | reverse complement strand
GGTGAGGATGGCGTCGCCCGGGCGGATGTCCTGCCACTCGCCGTTTTCGAGGATGCGCCCCTGCCCCGACAGCACGATGTAGATCTCGTCGTCCGCCTCGTGCGAATGCTCGCCGATGGTCGCCCCCGGCGCGATCGTCATGCGCGTGCAGAGGCGGATTTTCGCCTTGAAGTTTTCCGGCTTGAACCAATGCTCCAGCCGCACCGTCCCCAGCCCCCCCCGCATATTCGCGCGGTCCTCAACAATTGCCTCGTGATTCCGTGTGATCATGATTCTTCCCTTTTTTCTCACACAAAGGCACAAAGGGCACAAAGGTTTTTAAAAGCCCGAAGCATTGCCTTTGTGCCCTTTGTGCCTTCGTGTGAGCATATAACTCCTCTGTTTTTACAACACTGCGAATGTCTCGCGCCACGCGGCCTCGTCCTGCGGCTGGGCGTTGGGGACGACGAGCGAGAGCGTCATGCGCTCCGGCGCGAACGTGTCCGCCGCCACACGCTGGATGTCGTCCGCCGTGACCGCCCGGATGCCCGTGATCGTCTCCTCGGGGAGCATCACGCGCCCGAAGTGCAGGAGCGACTCGCCGAGCAACATCATCTGACTGCCGGTCCCCTCCAACCCGAGCCGGAACGTCCCAAGCAGGTAATCCTTCGTGCGCTTCAGTTCCTGCGCGGAGACTTTTTTGTCGAGGATGCGGCGTAGTTCCTTGGCGGTGAGTTTGAGCGCGGCCTCCGCGCGTTGCGCGTCGAACCCGCCGCTGATGGCGAACATCCCCGTCTCGTCGAACAACTGGAAGCTGGACTGGATGGAGTAGCACAGGCCGTGCCGCTCGCGCACGCTCTGGAAGAGGCGCGAGCTCATGTTCTCACCCAGCAGACCGTTCAGCACGCGCAGCGCGAAGCGGCGGTTGTCGTGCCGCCCGAACGTGCGGAACCCGGCCATCGCATGGACCTGCGCGATCTCCTTCCGCGCCATCGCGAACGGGCGCTGCTTCGTCGCGTCCGTGACGGGCTGGAACGTCAGCCCCCTGCGCTCGGCAACGCCGCCGAACGCTTTCTCCACGCACGCGACACACGTCTCGTGTTCCAACCGCCCTGCGAACGCGAACACCGTCGCCGACGGCGCATAGGCCTTCGCCTTGTAGTCCAGCATCGCCGCGTGGTCAACGGGGAGCAATGTTTTTGCGCTACCTGCCAGCGGCCGTCCCAGCGCATGACCCGCGAACATCGCATCCTGCAGGATCTCCGTCACGTACGACTGCGGCTGGTCTTGGTACATCTTGATCTCCTCGAGGATGACCGCACGCTCGCGCTCGAGATCGTCCTGCTTGACGGACGCGTTGACGTACATGTCCGTCAGCACATCCACGGCCTTCGACATGAACTCATGCGGCAGCCGCGCATAGTAGCACGTGCTCTCCTCCTGCGTGAACGCGTTCAGGTACCCCCCGCAGCCCTCGATGGCCTGTGAGACCTGAAGCGCCGAGCGCGTCGGCGTGCCTTTGAACAGCATGTGCTCCAAAAAATGGCTCATGCCCGACTGCGCCGCCCGCTCGTGCCGCCCCCCGGCCTTTGCCCAGATACCGAACGCGACGCTCTCCGCATCCTCGACCGCAGAGGTCGCGACCGTCGCGCCGTTCTTCAAAACCGTAATCTCGATATTTTTCATGTGATTTTCCTGTCTAAAAAACGTGAACAGTTTACACGAGATTGCGCTGGATTGTCCAACCCATTCGTAAAAAACATTTCGGCACTTGAAGATGAGGATACGGAAATTGTATAATGCAGACATGAAACAAAATTTCCTCACAGTCGTTGCAATCATCTTGGGGGGGGCTGCCTTTGCCGTACCCCCCCAGTGGACGTATGACCGCGCGGCACAGCACATCACGGACGGCGTGTGGACAATCCGCGTGACGGTGGAGGGGACGCGCCTCTCGGTGGTGTCCGCAAATGCGCCAGATACCCCTGCCGACCTCGACTTGTCCAAGCCCATCGCCGACGCGGAGGGCAACCCCTACCGTCTCGTGAGCATCGGGGGGGCCTCTGCGCCAGAGGGGGGGGTGTTCGCGAAACGGAAAATCAAGGCCCTGACGCTCGGCAGTTTTTTGACGGACATCGGGGACTACGCGTTCTACGGGTCAGGCATTACGACGGATTTTGTACTCCCCCTCGATGACAGAGAGACCCACTACAGAGAGATCCGCCTTAGCATTATGCGAGAGGACGTTACGGGGATGCTGGTTATCCCGGAGGGGATAACGCACATTGGGCAGGGCGCATTCAACGCGTGCAAGGGCATCACCGCCCTTGTGCTTCCTGAGACACTGAAAACCATCGGGGAGGGGACGCAGGTGAGTGATGCGTTTTCGGGTTGTACGGGGGTCTCCCTGTTCATGACAAGTGCCAGAGTGTCTGGGACGGAGGGGATGTTTGCCAAAGATTGTTTAAAAATTTTTGGCGGAGGGGGGTTCATTTATGGACACGTGGACTGGTGCATCCCGGACACGACTGGGCGGCTCAAGGTGGGGGTCATCCGTTGGGACGCCTATGTGGGGGACCGGCACAAGGTGGGGCTGGAATGCGAACGTATCCTCTCGGGCATCCCCCTCACGAACCTGACTGCGGCGGCGGTCACGAACTATCATTTCCGCGTGCCGTGGTACGGTAAGATTCTGCCCGACAACAACGTCCTCGTGCGCAACACCGACAGGCTCACCGTCGAGCGCGAAATCCGCTATGCGAAGGCGGCGGGCATTGACTACTGGGCGACGGTCTGGTACGGCGACCACGACGACACGGGGCTCTCGCTCCAGCGCAACCTCTGGACGCAATCCCTCCAGCGCAACGCGCTCCAATGGTGCCACGTCTTCGACGGCAACTTCCGCAAGGCTGTCGGCGACTGGACGACGCCCGAGCAGAAGAAACTGATTTCGGACATGGTGTCGCGCGACTTCAAATCCGATATGTATCTGAAAGCAGATGCCAAAATCCCGCAGTTCGAGTACGAGGATAAGGGGGAGCGACGAACACACTACAGAACCGAAACCGTCCGCCCCGTGCTCTACATCATCTGGGCGGATGAAAGCTATGCCGACTGCGTCAACGCGCTGTACGCCGAGTGCGCGGCGCAGGGGGTCCCCGAGCCGTTCGTCGTCATCATGACCGACGAGACGGACAGGGAGAAAATCAACAGCGTGTTGAAGGCGTGCCGCGCCAGTGCCATCAGCAGTTACGCGCACGGCGGCAGGGACAATGCCCGTTTCGCGCGGAACGCCGCCAGCGAGCGCGACAGGTGGGCGTTCTGGAAGACGTTGGACACAGGCATCATCCCGAGCGTCACCGCGGGTTGGGACAACCGCCCGCGCTACCATAACGGCTGCTCGTGGTACGCCGACACTGATGTCCTGCGAAACGCCTGGATGCAGTACCCCACCCCCGACGAGCTCCAGAAGCACACCGAGGACGCCATCAATTTCGCGACGGCATACGGAAACATGGAGGGCTTCAAGAGCATCCTCATCTATGCGTGGAACGCGTACGACGAGGGGGGCTTCATCGCGCCCACGCTGTTCGAGCTTCGCGACCCTGCCAACAAAGGGCGCCCCGTCAGGCTCGACGCCATCAGCCGCGCCATCCAGCCCCTCCGCGCCATCTACACGGACATCCAAGGGCACTTCGCTGAAAACGAAATCCGCCGGCTTGCGTCGTCCTATGTTTTCAGCAACTACCCCACCCACCGCCACCACCCGTTCCGTCCCGACGACCCCATGCGCTTCGAGGAATACATCGTCTGGCTCGTGCGCACGTTCGGACTGTACGCGGACATTAGCGATGACATGGGGGTACGCGTTGATTTCAGAGATGCCATCCGAACGGCAGAAGCGTTAGGTTTTATGAAGGGGGCGCTCCAGCGCACATACCGCGAAAGCGAACATCAAGGCATCGGCATAGACTTCCGCACGATGCTGGACAGCGAAGCCATCGCCCTAACCGCCAACGTGCTGAAACTCCTGAATATACCTTACGACGATGAAGACGTGTTCCGCATCTTCAGCGCAATCCCCGAGCAACGCATGACCCGCGCCAAAGCCGCCGTCCTGCTCGTGCGATGCCTCGAGCTTAATTAGGAATTAGAAATGAGGAATGAGGAATCGGGAATGAACGATACACTAGATTCCTCATTTCTAATGACGATATACCCCAAAAAAGGTGAGGGGTATTTTTTTCGTGTTCCTTTTCGTTATCCGTTTGACAATACGGCGGTTTCGTTATATAAATGACACTTTAACTTTTGTGAAAGGAATGGATTAATGAAGAGTCTCGTGTTTATGGCGGCTGCGGCCGCAATCGTCGCCGGCACCGGGTGCAGCCCGAGCGGTTCAACTGCGAATAAGCCAGCAATCACGTTCGATAACGCGTGGTTCTACGACAAGGACGGGAAGTTCATCGAGGAACGTGGCAAGGACGCGTACATCGCGCTCATGCGGTATCACGGCTACCCCGTGTTCCCGAACACGAAGGAGACGCTGTGGGTGTCCGACTACGGCATCGGCGAGTTCACGAAGGTGGGACTGGGGGCCCTGTTCTTCGCAAACCCGGAGGAGGAGCCGGAAGGCTTCCGCTTCCTGATGCAGGACCTCTACCTGCTGCCCGGGCAGATGCTGCCGGAACACTACCACCTGAAGACGGCGAAGTCGGTCGAGAAGATGGAGGGTTGGCTCGTCCGCCACGGGTCTGCGACGATCATCGGCGAGGGGGATCCCACGCCAGGCCTGTTGGAACGTCTGCCCGAATCGCAGCGCGAGGTTGCCACGGTGCTCTGCGGGGTCAACGCGACACCGGGCACGTTCGTGAAGCTCAACCGCGTGACGGCGCGCCATGCGCAGCTGGCGGGGCCCGAGGGCGTGATCGAGACGGAAGTCGCGAACTTCCACGACAACGATGCCGTGCGCCACACGAACCCCAAGCTCGTGTTCCCGTGATGTGAAAAACAGAGGATTCATGTTGTCATCGAATGACTCGAATAAAACGAATATGAAAGACATTCGCAAACATTCGTGTCATTCGATGGCAACATGAAATGGAGGATTTTTTTGACAGGATGACAGGGTTCACAGATTTTTTTGCAAGGGATGTGTCTCTCGGTAGAAAAACACCCCCCCTCCATGTCCACAAGAAAAGAGACCCCCGTCGGCGCAGACGCGGCCGATGGGGTACGGGATGTGCCTAATACGTGATTTGGCTAAACGGGTCCACTATTCCCGCACCGAGATTTTCACCTTTGATGCAGGCACCGAATATGCTATATTGGTTCATCTGAATTGAGGAGGATAAGCGATGAGAAGACAGAACATGACAGTCTCGCGCCGGGGGTTCCTGGGCGCGGCGGCGGCGGCGGCTGCGGCGGCGGTCGTTCCCGTAAGGCTTTTTGGGCAGGACGGGAAACCGAACTCGAGCTTCGGCGGCGTGCAGATCGGCGTCAACACCTACAGCTACCACGGGAAGCCCTCGTCCGCCGAGCAGACGCTGGGGTACCTGCTGGAGAACGGATTGAGCGCCGTCGAGTTGCAGGCGGGGCCCATCAACGGGTACATCAAGCGGCCCGGCATCAAGGCCGACGACCCCGCCGCGAGCGACAAGTGGCTGGAGGCCGCGGAGGACAAGGCGCTCCTGGAGCGCTGTGCCGCCCTGCGCAAGATGTACGAGGACGCGGGCGTGAAAATCCACATCTCGAAGTTCGGCAACATCGGCGAGGAGAAGATGACGGACGGCGAGATCGCGTTTAACTTCACGGTGGCGAAGGCGCTCGGCTCGGCCATCATCACGCGCGAGATTGACAAGAACATCGCGAAACGCCTGGGGCCCCTTGCCGACAAGCACAAAGTCTACATCGGCTTCCACAACCACACACAGATCAACGCGACGACGTATGACGAGCCGTTCATGTCCCACGGCGAATACCTGGCGATCAACTTCGACATCGGTCACTACGTCGCGTCGAACGACGACAGCGTGCTGGAGTTCATCGAGAAGTTCAACAAGCGCATCGTTAGCCTGCACCTCAAGGATCGCAAGACCAAGGCCAACGGCGGCGCGAACCTGCCTTTCGGCGAGGGCGACACCCCGGTCGCCGGGGCCCTCCAGTTGCTCCTGAAAAACAAGTATGCCATCCATGCCGACATCGAGCAGGAGTACAAGATTCCCGAGGGGTCCGACTCCGTCAAGGAAGTCGGCAAGTGCGTCGCGTTCTGCAGGAAGGCGTTGGCATAAACGGAGGATTCAACATTAAAAGGAATACGCCAGAGTGGTGAAATGGCAGACACACCGGACTTAAAATCCGGAGCGGGGTTAGATCCGCGTGAGGGTTCGAGTCCCTCCTCTGGCACCATAATCGCTCGATAATCGCTCGTCCGTCAAATTAGGGTTGTTTTGTGCCGTGCTTATGGTATTGTATTTCCGTTCACCAGTCATAATTAGGAGTTGACTATGGCCGAGAAAAAATCGTCGAACACACAGTTGGAAGCCGTCTTAAGCCAGATCCGTAAGGAGTTCGGCGATGCGGCCATCATGCGGATGGGGGATGCGGAGGCGTCGAAGGACATCCCCGTGATTTCGACAGGGGCGTTCTCGCTGAACCTGGCGTTGGGCGTGGGGGGGTTGCCGCGCGGGCGCGTGGTGGAGATTTATGGGCAGGAGTCGTCGGGCAAGACGACGCTGGCGCTGCACGTCATCGCGAACGCGCAGAAGAATGGGGGGTTGGCGGCGTTCGTGGATGCGGAGCACGCGATGGACCCGAATTACGCGCGGCGTATCGGCGTGAACCTCGATGACCTGCTCGTCTCCCAGCCGAGTTCGGGCGAGGAGGCACTGACCATCACGGAGCAGCTCATCAAGAGCGGGGCCCTGGATGTGGTGGTTGTGGATTCTGTGGCGGCGCTGACCCCCCAGGCGGAGATTGATGGCAATATGGGCGACTCACACATGGGCCTCCAGGCACGCCTCATGTCGCAGGCCATGCGTAAGCTCACAAGCGTCATCGCGCAGACCAAGACACTCTGCATCTTCACCAATCAGGTACGCGACAAAATCGGCGTGATGTTCGGTAACCCCGAGACGACGCCGGGGGGTAAAGCGCTGAAGTTCTACGCGTCGGTGCGCCTGAACGTCCAGCGCATCGGAGCGCTCAAGGATCCGGCTGGGACGGTGATCGGTAACCGCACGCGGGTCAAGGTGGTGAAGAACAAGATGGCCCCCCCCTTCACGGAGGCAGAGTTCGACATCCTCTACGCGCGGGGCATCTCGTGGGAGGGGTCGGTGCTGGATGCCGCGCTCGTGCGCAACATCGTGACAAAGCGGGGGTCCTGGCTGAGTTTCGGGACGGAGCAGATCGGGCAGGGGGCCATCGCGGCGACGGAATTCCTGCGGACACATCCCGCGGTGGTGGAGGAAATCATCACCAAGATAAAGGCGGAGCCTGCGCTGGTTATCACGAAGGGTGGGAACAAGCCTGCAGAGTGAAAAAAAAATTGTAGGTTTATAGCGAAATCACTTTAAAAGCATGCCACGGTACCCGCCACGGGGGCGGGAGCTTGGCAGGCGGTTAGTTTAGGAGAACGCTCTCCGTAATCGTCCGCAGGTTGCAGCTTGCCGAACCTCTCCCCCACTACTCAGCAGCGGGGGCTGAAACTCATCCTCAACCGATATGGCCGGCGTGTCCGAGGAGAAGGGGGTTCAGGTTCCGACAGCCCTCGATGGCCCTCGATGGCCCTCGACTATAGTCGAAACGAGTCACTCGAAACTTCTTCCCACGCTCTCCCTTCAGCGCAACCATCCGCCCGTCGTAGAACGCGCCGCCGTGTCCGCTCCAAATCGCGGGCCAGTCGCGTTCCTCGTCACGGGCCTCTATCCGTATCAGCTCCTGCGCCGGTCACGCCACATTCGTGATCACCGCCTTGATGCGGCGCACCCCGGCGGACGACGACTCCTCTTTCTGAATCTTGAACCCCCCCAGCTCGCCCGTGTTCGCGGCGTGGGGGCCCCCGCAGACTTCCATCGAGAAATCGCCGACGGTGTAGACCTTCACCTGCTCCTCGTACTTCGCCGAAAACAGCGCGATGGCCCCCCGGCCCTTCGCGTCCTCGAACGCCATGGTCTCGACCGTGATGGGCAGGCCGCGCTGAATCTGCTCGTTGACCAGAGCCTCGACCTGCTCGATCTGCTCGCGGGTCATCTTGTCGGGGTGCGAGAAGTCGAAGCGCAGGCGTTCGGGCGTGATGTTCGAGCCCTTCTGCAGGGCGTGGGGGCCCAGGACCATCTGCAGCGCCTTGTGCAGCAGGTGCGTGGCGGTGTGCAGGCGCGTGGTGACGACGGTGTTGTCCGCCAGCCCCCCCTTGAACGTCGCGTCGCCCTGCTTGGAGGCCTCCTGGTGTTTCTTGAACGCCTCCTCGTATCCGGCGCGGTCAACGGCAAGGCCCTGCTCGGCGGCAAGCTCCTCGGTGAACTCGAGCGGGAAACCGTAGGTGTCGTAGAGCTTGAACGCGGTGCGGCCCGAGAGCGTCGTCGGGCCGTGCTGCGTGAGCGCGGCGGCGACCTTGTCGAACTCCCGCTGCCCGGCGTTCAGCGTCTTCTCGAAACGCTCCTCCTCCGCGCCCAGCTCGCGGATGACGGTGTCGCGGTTCGCCTCCAGCTCGGGGTAGGGGCCCTTGTATTTTTCGATGACGACCTCCGCCAGCGCGCGCGTGTACCCGGTCGGGATGCCGAGCATCTTGGCGTAGCGCACCGAGCGGCGGATGAGGCGGCGCAGCACGTAGTTCGCGCCGATGTTGCCGGGCTTCACCCCCCCCTTGGGGTCGCCCAGGATGAACACCGACGTCCGCATGTGGTCGGCGATGATACGCTCCGCGCGCACCGCCGTCTCCGCGTCCGCCGGGCGCGTGGTCGAGAGCTTGCGGATCTTCGCCATCAGCGGCGCGAAGAGCTCCGTCTCATAGACCGTCGGGCAGCCGTTCATCATGCAGATGGTGCGCTCGACGCCCATCCCGGTGTCCACGTTGTGCTGCTTCAGCGGCTCGTAGGCACCCTCCGCAGTCTTGTTGTACTGCATGAACACGTCGTTCCAGATTTCGACGTGCTTTCCGCAACGGCAACCCGGGCGACACGCCGCGCCACACGCCGGCTTGCCCGTGTCAATGAACATCTCCGTGTCCGGGCCGCAGGGCCCCGTCGTGCCGGCGGGCCCCCACCAGTTGTCCTCCTTGGGCAGCGCGTGGATGCGCTCCTCCGGGATGCCGAGCGACTTCCAGATCGCGGCGGACTCGTCATCGCGCGGGATGTCGCCCTCGCCCTGGAACACGGTGACGCTCAGTTGCTCCGGCGCGAAGCCGAGGTGCCGCGTGAGGAACTCATACGACCACTCGATGGCCTCCTTCTTGAAATAGTCGCCGAGCGACCAGTTGCCCAGCATCTCGAAGAACGTCAGGTGGCACGAGTCCCCCACGGCGTCAATGTCGCCCGTGCGGACGCACTTCTGCACGTCGGTCAGGCGCGAGCCAGCCGGGTGCTTCTCCCCGAGGAGGTACGGGACGAGCGGGTGCATCCCCGCCGTGGTGAACAGCACGGTCGGGTCATTTTCAGGAATCAGCGACGCGCCCGAAATGATCGTGTGTCCCTTGGACTCGAAAAATTTCAGGTAAGCGTCACGGAGTTGATCCGCAGTAAGTTGAGAAGTAGAGAAGTCTAAAAGTTTAGAAGTTGAGGAATCTAAAAGTTTAGAAGTTGAGGGGTCTACAAGTTGAGAAGTTGGAGTCATGACGTTTTATCCTGTGTTTGAGGTTTGGTGTTACGCTTTGCTGTGCAAATGATAGAGATAAAAAGCGCGTAAATCTCTTTTGCTTCTTTGTGCAGTGGTTCAAAAAGTCGCTTCTCTTCCAAAGAGATAAAATCAAAAAGGTTGAGAAGGTCTAGCCAATAGAGCGTCTCATTAAGCTCCTTTAAGACAATGCTGATTTTGTGGATAAAATCTTGTCGAGACTCGCAATGGTTAGCCTCACGGTAATTTGCGCCGATGGATGTTGCGGAACGAGAGAGTTGATAAATAACATTCCTTAACGCTTCATGGAAACGTAGCTTCGCGAGCGTGTTAATCACGCTTGCTGAAAAATGCAACGTGCGTTTCTCCAACACCTGCTTAAATTCTGTATTATCCCGCATATTCCTCAACTCCTCAACTTTTTAACTTCTCAACTCTTAAACTTCTCAACTTCTCAACTTTTAAACTCTTAAACTCTTAAACTTCTCAACTTTTAAACTCTTAAACTTTTAAACTTCTCAACTTCTCAACTTCTCAACTTCAAACCCGGCAAGATCGGTCAAGACTAAATCGGCGGTAGAAAGATCCTGCGGATTCTCGGTGGGACGGGCGAGCGCGACACACGTCATGCCCGCGGCTTTCGCAGCGGTCACGCCCGCCCAGGAATCCTCGAAGACCACACAGCTCCCGGGGGGGACCCCGAGCAGCCGCGCCCCCATCAGGAAGCCCGCCGGGGAGGGCTTGCCGGGCGAATAGTCCTCCGCGCCCAGCACAAAGCGCACGCTCGACTCCGCCCCCATCAACTTCAGCGCCTCAAGGATGTCATCGTGCGGAGACCCCGAGACCACGATGACGGGATAATCCTTGGCAAGCGATTTCAGTAACGCCACGGACGACGGGATTAGGATGCTGCCCGAGTTCCTGCACTGCTCCACGTAATAGTCGCGCAACTCCCCCGCCATCTGCCGCATGGGGACGGACGCCAGCGCGGGGAAACGCGTTGTGATGTCGAGGTAGATGTCACGCCACGACCGCCCGAAGACGATGCCCATCATCTCCTTGCGCGGGCATTCGCACCGGCGGTCCGCGAGGTACGCGACCATCGCGTCAACCCACAACATTTCCGAGTCAATCAGCGTGCCGTCCAGATCGAAGATGAACGCCTCGGCGGTCATTTCGTCTCCGCCCCCTGCCGGCAACACTTCTTGTACTTCCTACCGCTCCCGCACGGGCACAGGTCATTCCTGCCGATCTTGGGTTGCTCGCGGCGGATGGGGTCGGTTCCGAAGATTTTGCCGTCCATGAAAACCCATATCCCGTCCACCTTCGCGAACTCCGCCATCTCGTGGTGATTGAACTCCTGCTCCTTCATCGCGTAATGCGCGACGAACTCCACCCGCCCCGTCTCATCGTTTTCGCCGCCGCCGATCGTGTCGAGGATTTCGATCCCGCTCCATTTTGCGGACTCCGCCCACTTCTTGCTGTTCTCCGCGTCGAACACCTTGCGCACGCGCGGCCCGGCCGTCTTGTACAGGTACTCGATGGTTCCCATCGCATACGCACAATAGCGTGCGCGCATCAGTTGGACTGCCGTCTTCGGCTTCGCCTGTCCCATCAGGAAAGGCTCACAACACATCTCAAACGCAAGACCGCTGCCACAGGGACACAGATTGCTCATTCAAAAAACCTCCATACTGCCACCGGTGTTACACCGCACTCGTTCTGCTTGGAAAAAAGAGAGAACAATATACCTCAAACGTCCCCTCTCCGCAACCCCGAAAGCCTAGAAACCCATACATTTCCGTTTTTTTTTTAGGGGGGGGCGGCACACGCCAGAGCGTCACACAATCATGCTCCCTGTACCCGCCGCCGCCCTGTCCCGGATATTCGCGTTGACTTCTGGGAGGCATATACGGTATTATGAATGCATTAAACAAAGGAAGGGTGTCGTGAGGAAAAATGCTGTTCTGATGATGTGGATGTTGGCGGGGGGGGGGGGGGGCGCCGAGCCCGCGCGGCGGTTGGTTTTCGCGAAGGACGCGCGGGGCGGGGGGGGCACCCGC
>WRML01000031.1 GCA_009777165.1 Kiritimatiellota bacterium | reverse complement strand
AGGCACCAAGAAAAGGGGCCCCCGTCGGCGTAGGTGCGACCGATGGGGCACGGGATGCGCCTAAAAGAGGCATCCCGATGGGATGCCATGATTTTTTTGCGTTCTCTTCTACCGAAAGAAATATCCCTAACGGGATGTTGTCGCGGTACGCTTTTAATGTGATTTGACTATAAATGCTTGCTGGTCGGGCTTTCAGCTTTCGTGCACCCTACCTGTAGCGGGTCTCGTACATCGTGCGGGCGGTCTCGCGGGCGGCCTCGACGATCTCGGGGTAGGGCTGGTCGGTGACGGTGAGGAATCCGATCTGGTAGTTCTCGCCGTCGCCGCGCCCGGTGAGGGCCTGGTCCTGCCACTGGAACCAGTGCGTGCCGACGTAGCGGGGGTGCTTCAGGCAGGAGGCCACGAAGGCCTTGTAGCACTCGGCGCGTTCGGCCTGGCTTCCGGTGGAGACAAGCCCGGTGTGGAACATCCCGCGGTCGAGGGCCCCGAAGTGGAATTCGCCGTTGATCATGGGCTTGTCCTCCGCGCCGTCGGGGAGGTCATGGGTGGCCTGGCGGTTGTAGATGTTGACGCTGACGACGTCGCAGTATTTCGCGGAGGCGCGGTAGACGCTCGGGGCCCCCCATGCGATGCGGCAGCCGAGGTAGAGCTTATCGGGGGCGGCGGCGCGGATGCTGTCGCGGATGGTGCGGAAGTATTGCTCGGCGATCTGGGTGTGGAACGCGCGGAGGTCATCGGCGATGATCTTTTTGTCGGGGAGGGCGGTGGCCTGCAGGAAGCCGTCCCATGAGGCGTGTTGGGTCTGCCACGCGGCGTTGAGTTTTTCGGGCGTTCCGTATTTCGCTTCGAGCCAGTCCTTGAACGCGATCTTGCAGGGCTGGGCGGGGGGGGAGGCGAGGGCGGCCTCGGCGAGGGAGGTGTCGCCGTTGCCCCAGGAGATTTCGTTGTCCACGAAGTAGCCGATGCACCAGGGGTCGTCGGTGGATTTCAGCTGTTTCTGTTTTTCCATCTCGTCGTGCAGGGCCTTTTGGAACTCGTCGGCGTAGGGGTCGCAGAATTTTCCCCAGTACCCCTCGGAGCCTTCGATGCGCTGGCTGTGGATGGAGAAGGTGGCGGTGTAGGGGGTCTTGCGGAGCTTGTAGACTTCGGGGTCGGACCAGTTGGCGATGGTGTTCATCCCCCACGCCCTGATGCGCGTGTGGGCGAGCTCGGCGAAGGTCTTGTACCAGCCCTCGCCGTACTTGCGGAGCATGTTGGCGCGGACGAAGTCGAACGTCTTGAAGGGGGTCTTACCGTTGTAGAAGTTGTGGGGGGCCCACCAGCCCGTGCCGTAGAATTTCGCGAAGGGGGACCCCTCCTCGGGGAGCCACTCGAAATAGCTCTCGCGCAACTGCACGCCCGTCTCCGCGCCCGCGCGGACGCAGTCAATGCCGTGCGAGAAGAAGAGCCGGCCGTCGGGGTCCACGAGCCACCATTTGGCGTTGACCTTCTCGGTGCGGAAATGCCCGGTCGCTTTGAGCTGGGGGCCCTTGGTCCAGCCGCCCCATGCGTTGCGGTCGGGGATGGGGGGGGTGTCCCGGAGCCATTGGGCCTCGGCGGCCTTGGCTTTCTGAAGCTCGTCCTCGCTGTGGATTTTCCCGGGCCAGTCGGCGTGGCGGAATTGCCCGAGCGCGTCCACGAACGGCAGGAAGGTGTCGGCGCGGATGAACGTGAACGGCGCGGGGTCGGCCTCGACGCGCAGGATCTCGTACCGCGCGGGCTTGTCGCCCAGGTCCGCCTTGGGGATGAAGATGTGCAGGGAGATGACCTTGGTGACGTCGAACCCCTTGCCGTTCTCCAGCGCGCGCGGGAAGCCGTTCATGCCGACAAGCTCGAGCGGCTTGTCGAGTACCCACGGCATATTGCGCAGGTCGGCGGTCATCACGCCCTCCTCGCCGGGGGCGAGCGCGAGTTTGCCGCCGGGGCCCCCCTCGCTGTAGTTGCGGTCCTTGACGCTGAGGCTGATGTTGAGCGGGCGCGTGTCGGCGTTGCGGAGCCTGATGCGCAGCTTGCCGTAAGGCGAGAGGTCGCAGGGGCCGTCCTTGACGTTGACTGCGGCTCCGGGCCAGGCGGCGTCGGTCGTGGCGGTGACGGCGATGCGCCGGGTGTCCGTGACCGAGACGGTCGCGCCCGCGTTCGCCTTCGCCTCACAGAGGCCCGAGGGCCAGAGCGTGAGCGTCTCGGCATTTGCGTGCCCGACCACGATGAGTGCGGATAAGATTCCGCATCCTCGGGCGAAGCCCTTAGACACACGACACAATCGCGATGACACGTTTTTTGGGGGCAGGATGACAGGATTGACACGCTGTTTCATGAGTAACATTCCTTGTGCATTACGTTGTCGCGTTGACGATTTCGGCGCGCTCGACGATGTTCTCCAGGTGACGCACGATGTTCTCGATGGCGGCGATGACCTCGACGTAGACCATGCCGCGCTGCGGGTTGCAGATGCCCCCCTGGGTGCGGTCGGCGTGGTCGCTGAGCGCTTGGTGGGACATGTTCTTGATCGTCTTGAGCATGAGCTTGGCGTTTTCCGTCGATCGGGTGGACTCTTTGCGGAGGCTGTCGAGGGTCATGTCCGCGACGGTGTTCGCCGTCTCGATCAGTTTGTTCAGGTCGGTGATCGCCTGCCCGGTGAAGTTGCCTGTCGCGTTGGCGGCCTCGGCGTCCGCGCGGCGGGCGATGAGATAGGCAAGGTCGGCGATGCGCTCGGCGTCGTTCACGCAGTGCATCAGGAGCGGGATGGCCTGGGCCTGGGTCTCGGAGAGTTTCTTGCGGGTGAGCTGCACGAGGTAGCTCATGATCTCGTTCTGCATACGGTCTGCCTTGTCCTCGACGACCTTCACGTCGTCCACGGAGACGGGCTTGTCGTTGCGGTAGCCGTTGAGGACCTCCAGCGCCATGTCCCACGCCGTTTCCGTCATATCGGCGAGGGCCTTCATGGTGCAGACCATCGCGAGCGAGGGGGTGTTGAGGAGGGTGGTCTCCAGCTGCACGAAGGTGACGGGCGCTTTCTTGCCGGGGACGATTTTCTCGCAGATCCACGCCAGCCCCCCGATGAACGGGATCATGACAGACACCTTCGTGATACTGGCAATGGTGTGCGCCATCGCCACGTGCCGCCCGATGTTCTCCCCGGCAAACACGTCGCCGGCCGCCACATGGTTCACGAGGAAGAGGAAACACGGCACGCCGCGGTACGGCACGTAGAACAGCGCGACCATCAGTGCCGTCCCCAGGATGTTGAAGATGGCATGGGCGGCGGCGGTCTGCTTCGCGGTGCGGTTCGCGCTGAGCGCGGCGAGGACCGCGGTGATGGTGGTTCCGATGTTGCAGCCCAGCACGATGGGGAAGGCGGTCCAGAAGTTCAACAGCCCGCTGTTGGCCAGCGCAATGACCAGCCCGATCGTCGCGGAGCTGCTCTGCACGAGCATCGTCACGACTGTGCCGATGCCGACCGCGCCCAGCACGGTTTTGAGCGGCATCTCCCCCCCGGCGAGCGCGGGTGTGCAGTCAAACCGCTGGAACAGCTGCACGAACGTCGGGAACGCGCTGATAGCTTTCAGCTCCTGCGACATCATCATCATCCCGAAGAACAGCAGCCCGAACCCGAGGACGGTGCGGGCGGTCCCCTGGAGGACGTTTTTGCGCGCGACCAGCAACAGCGTGAGCCCCAGGATGATGGACGGCAGGGCGAGGCTGTCGAGCTTGAGCGACACGATCTGCCCCGTGACCGTCGTGCCGATGTTCGCGCCGAACACCACGCCGATGGCTTGCGTCAGCGACAGCAGCCCCGCGTTGACGAACCCCACCGTCATCACCGTCGTCGCGCTGGACGACTGGATGAGTGCGGTCACGAACGTGCCGGTCAGGATCGCGCCGATCCGGTTGCGCGTGATGAACGCCAGCGTGGCCTTCATCTTGTTCCCCGCGATCTGCTGGAGCCCGTCGCTCATCAGCACCATGCCGTAAATGAAGAAGGCTAGGCCGCCGAAGACGGCGATGAGGATACCGGTCACGTTCACTGCCATCGCGTCGATGGCGATCGGGCGGATGGAAACGCCAGCGTGGGGGGCTGCGACTTCGGCACGGACCTGATAGCTCCCCGTGGCCGCCGCGTCCGTCAGGAGCTCGACCTCCGCGATACCGCCCGTATCCGTGGCGACCTGGCTTTTGCTGAGCTTGCCGTTCTTGCCGGGCTGCTTGACGAGCGTGAAGAAGACGGGCGTGTCGGCGAGGGGGGCCCCGCTGCCGTCCACCAGCCGCACGCGGATGGGCTTGTCGAGCGCACGGCCGGCCGTCACCTCCTGACTGCCGTTCTCGATCGTAACCCCCGCCACGAAACGCACGCGCCGCGTGATGCCGGGGGTGTCCGCGCATGACACGTCGAGGTACTGGTCACCGAACGTGTTGCCGAGCCGGACGTCGAACGTCACGTTACCCCCCGCATCCGTGACTGCCTCTTCGGGGATGGCGACAAGCCCCGACGACGGGTCCGCCGCGCGCGCGACGAGTTTCGTGCCCGCGACCGGGTGCGCCTCGCCCTTCCCCCCCAGCAGTCCGCGCACGGGCTTGCTGACGAGCTCGACCTTGCATCCTTTCTGAATGACTGCTCCCGGGGGTCCCAGCACCGTTTCGGGCGTGACACAAACGAGTTTGTCAGGCTCGAGCCCTTCGGATGTCTTTTCACATCCACACAACAAGACGAGCGTAGCAATGACACCACAAAACGAAGACAGATGTTTCAAACACATAAGGACTCCTTTTGCGGATAAAGTATAAGGAATTTATGTGGTTTTTGTTAAGCAAATATTTGTTAGATTTGTGTTAGGGGGGGCTAACGGAGTGCGGACATCTTGTCCGCACTCCGTTAGACATGATGTGCCCATCAACCCGCGTTCTTGGCAACGGCCGCGAGGAGCCCACCGTTCAGGAGGATGAACTTCTGCCGCTCAGAGAGTTTGACGGACACGTCGAACGTCGTGTCGGTGGTTTTGTTGTAAACGGTCGCCCTGCCGTTGCCTGCAATCACCTTGTGCAGATCACGGATCAACAGTGCGTCCCCTTGGCTGATGCCGTCGTAATCCTCGGGGTTATCGAACGTGAACGGCACGATACCGAAGTTGACGAGGTTTGCCCAATGGATACGCTCGATACTCTTTGCCATGATGGCTTTGACACCGAGGTACATCGGGCACATCGCCGCATGTTCGCGGCTGGAGCCCTGACCGTAACTGTCCCCAGCGATGATGATATTGGCAAGCCCGGTGTCGCGGTTGGCGGCGGCGTTGGCGGCGAACTCGGGGTCCACGTGCTCAAACACATACTTGGCGTATTGTGGGATATTCGAACGGTACTTGAGCCGCGCCCCGGCGGGCATGATGTGGTCGGTGGTGATCTTGTCGCCGACCTTGATCGTCGCCTCGCCGCTCAGCGTCTTCGGCAGCGGCTTGCCTTGCGGCACCTGCCCGATGTTCGGCCCGCGCACAATCGGCGTGTCGGGAACCCCCTTGCCGGCGGTCTCTTGGAAGAGGAACATGCTGTCGTCAATGCCGAACGTGTCTGGCTCCTCCACGACCAGCGGCTGCGCGACCGGCCGCGGGTCTATGATCGGCCGCGGGTCGGAGATACATCCCGTGAGCGCGGCGGCGGCGGCTGTCTCGGGGCTCACGAGGTAGACCTGCGCGGAGCGCGTTCCGGAACGCCCCTCGAAATTGCGGTTGCTGGTGCGCAAGCTCACCGCGTCCGTCGCCGGCGACATGTGGTTGCCGATGCAGAACCCGCAGGCGTTCTCGAGGATACGCACCCCCGCCGAAACGAGGTCTGCGAGCAACCCCTCCTTCGCCAGCATCGTCACGACTTGGCGCGACCCGGGGGCAATCCCGACCTCGACATCGGGATGCACCTTCTTGCCGCGCAGCATCAGCGCAACCGTCTTGAGGTCACGGTAGGAGGAGTTGGTGCAGGATCCGATCAGCACCTGGTGGACTGGTTTGCCGAGCAGATTCGTGATGGCCGTGACGTTGCCGGGGGAGTGCGGGCACGCGGCCATCGGCTTGACATTGCTCAAGTTGATCTTTACCCTGCGGTAGTACCTGGCCTCCTTGTCCGCGGCCAGTTTCTGCCAGTCTCCCGCCCTGCCTTGCGCCGTGAGGAACTTGAGGGTGACCTCGTCACTGGGGAACACGGATGAGATCACGCCGAGTTCTGCGCCCATGTTGGCGATGGTGGCGCGCTCCGGGACACTCAGGTTCACGACACCGGCGCCCCCGTATTCCAAGATGCGCGCGGTATTGCCCATGGTGCCGAGCATGTGAATCACCTTCAGGATGACATCCTTTGCCGACACCCCTGGCTTCAGGGATCCCATCAGCGTGATGCGGATGACCTTGGGGCTGGTGAGGAAGAAAGGCCCCCCCCCCATGGCGACTGCGACATCAATGCCCCCCGCGCCGATGGCAAGCATACCGATGCCGCCGGCTGTCGGCGTGTGCGAGTCACTGCCGAGTAACGTCGCCCCGGGCTTCCCGAAACGTTCGAGGTGCAGCTGGTGGCAGATGCCGTTGCCGGGGCGCGAGAACACCACGCCGTAACGTTGCGCCACACTCCGCAGATACGCATGGTCGTCCGCGTTCTCGAAGCCGACCTGGATGGTGTTGTGGTCAACGTAACTGACCGCGAGGCCAGCCTCCACGCGGTCTAGCCCCAGGCTTTCGAACTGGAGGTACGCCATGGTGCCCGTCGCGTCCTGGGTCAGGGTCTGGTCAATACGGATCGCCATCTCCCCCTTGCCCGGGATGAGTTCGCCCCCGATGTAATGCGCGTAAAGAATCTTCTCAACAATGTTCCGTGGCATAAAACAACTACCTCCTTAGATTACGTCAAAAAAAAGGAATGCACATTATAGACGAAACGGCGCAAAGATGCAAGGGGGGGGGAAGGCCCTTATACCTTATTGTCGCGTTGTCGAGGTTTCCTGAATTATGTCGTTGCCACGGCGCCCCCAAAAACGGTAAACTTGAAATTCTGTTTTGGAGGAAAACTGATGAACAGGATGTTCAGTGTCGTCATTACCATACTGTCGGCCACCGTGCTTGGCGTGATCTGCTATTCCAAATGGGACAGCATCACGGATTATTATCATTCGCGTTTCGGACGGGGCGAAGAGCCGTCTGATCAGGGGGGGGCCCCGGAAACGACCCCGACCCCGGCGAGGGATGTTGCCAGATCACGCCCCGCAGGCAACGCGAATAACACGTCCACTTCCTCCGACCCCCCAAAAAAAGGATTCCAGCCCGGGAAAAAGCAAACGGCGGTCCAACCGTTCACCTACAAGGAGGTCGAACTCACCGTGCTCAAGGGACGGACCCAGAATGGAGCCGGCCTCTACGAAAAGGTGAAAACCATCGTCGTGACGGTTCCTGCCAAAGTCATCCTTGACGGTCCGGAGTATCTCCAGCGCATGACCGCCACGAAGGAGAAAATCTGGTCGAAGTACCCCCATTCCATACCGGTCAAGGTGCGCCATCCCAGCAAGAAAGAGCTTCTTGATGTTTGAAAAGGCAATCGCCTACCCCTGCTGGCTCTGGCGCAGCTTGTAGATGCGCTCCATGCGCGGACCGATGTCCTCGAATCCGATATCCGCCGCGTACACGTCCTTGTAATAACCGAACGCCTTCTCGTAATCGCCGCCCTCCTCCGCGAGGCACCCCAGCTCGAACATCACCTTTTTCTTGAGGTCGTCCATGATGGGCAACTGGTCGTTGGCGGTCTCAAGTTGCATCACCGCCATGTCACGCTGCCCTTTCTTCGAGAAGCATTTCGCCAGAAAGAAAAGCGACTCGATACGCTCTTTCGGGCTGCGCTGCGCCAACTGCAACTGCCCGATGGCATCGTCGTAGTAGTCGTACTTGTAATACTGCAGACCCAGCTCGAACCGCAGCTTCAGGTCGTTCGGGTAACGCTGAACACGGGCGGAGAGGTCGTCGAAGATGAACTGGTTCATCTCGGTCTCCATCTCTTGGGCCTGGGTGAGGTCGCCGGCCGCCTTCTGCGCGTCGATCTTGCTCTCGAACGCCAAGATTCTCGCTTGCGTCAACGCGCGGTCGAGCTCCGGGTCGGCGGCGTTGATTTTCCGCGCGTCCTCGAGCGTGCCGACCGCCTCGTCGAAGCGCTTGTTCTGGATGTAGAGCCTTGCCAGCGCACGGTAAAAGTTGAGGTTATTCGGCTCGCTCGCGATACGGTCCTTCATCTCTTGGATGAGCGTGTCCGCGTCCGTGCCGGACTGGACGGACTTGGCGCGCATATCCAGCTTCTCGGCCTGATCCTTGTTGGCGATCAGATCGCGGTAGCCGTCCTTCTTCCCGGCGGTTTCTTCCCATCCGGCCTCCATGGTCACGCGGGCCTCGGCATCCTTGAGCTGCTTGAAGATGGCCTGGTCGTTCGGTAGGAACGCATTGAGCTTGAGGTACGCATCGCGCGCCTTGGTGTAGTCGCCTGTCCTCATGTAGTACTCGGCGACGCGCCGCAGGAGCTTCATGTCGTCCGGGTTGTTCTCATACGCCGCCTCGACGGTGAAGAGCGCGGCATCCGCATGATCCGCAGCGTCCGCAATCTCGACCGCCATCTCGACGTTGAGCGGGTGCAACGGGTTCTTGGTCAGTAATTTCTCGCACTCGACCAGCGCAAGCTCGAACTTGCCGGCCTTCTGGAGCGCCTTGATCTTCATCCGCGCGAGCCCCGCCTTGAACTCCTGCATCTGCGTGGAGAGCTTGCTTTTCTTCTCCCGCTTGAATTTCGCAATCTGGGCCGCCCGGAGGCGCCTGCGCGCGTTCGAGAAACCCGGGGCGAGCGTCACACACTGCATCAACATATCAATCGCGATGTCCAGGTTCCCCCGTGAGAACGCGGCATCGCCCTTGTTATAGAAATTCTGCGCCTGTTGAGCCGTCTGGTTGCTCTTTTCTCCCGCCATAATCACGTTCCTATCCCAATCGTTAAAAACCGTTTTTGAACCAATGGATTATTAGTATAAGCGGACGGGCGGCGTTCGTCAAGGCATTCGTCAACTTTTTCGGATGGTTTTTGGATGGTTTTTGGAACGCTCGAAACCCTTGTTATTTTTCCCTTGTCATGCTATAATGTGCCTCTGATTTTTTGATGCCCCCATAGCTCAGTCGGACAGAGCATCGGATTTCTAATCCGGGGGTCGCAGGTTCGAGCCCTGCTGGGGGCGCCATGGGAACAGGCAAAGGAGTGACAGGATGAAGCTTATCCGCTTTCTCACAGCAGATTCACAGACACCGCGACTGGGGCTTCTCCAGCCCGACGGTTCGGCTGAATGTGTCGAGGCGAACGGTCGGGCGCGCTCTCCACGCGTGTCGTCCGGCGGTGCCGAGGAAACCGCCCTGCCCGAAAGCTGGTTCGAGCCGTGGCAGCCGACTGGACGCTACGTCCGGGTTGATCGTCTGCTCGCGCCGCTCCGCCCCCCCGTCATTCTGTGCGTCGGCCTGAACTTCCGCGCCCACGCCGAGGAGACGGGTCAGCCTATCCCCGACTACCCCGTCCTCTTCATGAAAAGCCCGTGGGTCACGCAGAACCCCGGCGATCCGATCCTCATCCCGACGCGCCTCCCCAGCACGAAGGTTGATTACGAGGCGGAGTTGGTCGTCATCCTCGGCAAGGACTGCAAGAACGCCACGCGCGGGAACGCGCTCGATTACGTGTTGGGCTACACCTGCGGCAACGATGTCACCGCGCGCGACTGGCAGAAGAGTTTCGGCGGCAACCAATGGTGCCGTGGGAAATCCTTCGACACCTTCGCGCCGCTCGGGCCCTGTATCGTCACGCCCGACGAGTTGCCGGCGAGCCCCCAAGATCTCACGCTCAAAACCATTGTCAACGGCGAGGTGCGCCAATGTAGCAGCACCGCCGACCAGATTTTCTCGGTCGTTGAGTTGATCGTGTTCCTGAGCGGCAGCACGACACTGCCCGCCGGTACGGCGATCTTCACGGGGACCCCCTCCGGCGCGGGTTTCGCCATGACCCCCCCCCGCTTCCTGAAAGAGGGGGATGTTGTCACCGTCTCCATCGACGGCATCGGCGAGTTGACGAACCCCGTGGCGTTGGAAGGCGTTTCGGAAATAACGTGCCCACAGAAAGGCGTGCGATAATTTCCCCTGCGTCCAAAAACGCTTGCGCGACCTTTCACATGTGTGGTATGATTTCATCATGATTTATAAAAAGAAAATGTTGGATTGGTCTTTTTTGGGTTTCTGCGTGTGCCTGTCCGTGACGGGCGGGGAAATGCTGGATACGTTTCTCGCGGAGCCGAACCACGCGGACACCGAAATCGTGTTCTGCACGCGCGGTTATTATGATGACGGGCACTGGTACGCGAGCATCGGCTACTATTGCGACGATCAGGCCAAGAAGGCTTACGCCGGGAACGGCAAGCCAGACAAGAGTGCGCTTTACCGCCTTAACCTGAAAACAAAGGAACTGGCCACCTTGCTCGACGCACAGGGCGGTTCTCTCCGCGACCCGCACGTCAACTACGACGGCAAGACCATCGTCTTCGCGTACCGTCCGGCCGGGAGCGATTACTACAACCTCTATCAGATTCAGTCGGACGGCACCGGGTTGCAGCAGATCACCTCGGGCCCGTGGGACGATTACGAGCCGTGCTGGTTGCCCGACGGCGACATCGCGTTCATCTCCACGCGGAGCAAGCGCTGGGTCGGGTGCTGGTACACGCAGGTCGGTACGGTCCACCGGTGCAAGCCTGATGGTTCGGGCATCATCTGCATCTCGTCGAACATCGAGCATGACAACACGCCTTCCGTGATGGCGGACGGCCGCCTAAGCTATATGCGCTGGGAGTACATTGACCGTTCGCAGGTGGAGTACCATGCGCTGTGGGCAGAGAACCCGGACGGGACCACCGTAAGCACCCTTTTCGGAACAAGGCACCCGTGGATTGCCATGTTCGCCGCACAGGGGATTCCCGGCACACAGGAGCTGATCCTGACCTTCTCCCCCGGGCATGGTGCGAACGATCACGCCGGGCACGCGACGATCGTCACCATGGAAAACGGACCCGACTGCCAGAAGTCCGCAAAACGCCTGAGTGACCGATGGATCCGCGACCCATACCCCCTCACGCGCGACCTCTTCCTGATGGTCGATGGCAACGTGAAAGATCACGGGAAAGAAATCTTCATCATGAACCGGGAAGGGAAACATGAGGTGATCTACACGCACCCTGACGTGAGCGTCCACGAGCCGCGCCCGCTGGTCCCCCGCCCGCGCGAACCGGTCATCCCCAGCCGTGTCGTGCCAAGCGAGACGACCGGGCAGCTCGTGATGATGGACGTCTATCAGGGACGCAACATGAAGGGCGTGAAACGCGGCGACATCAAGAAGCTGCTCGTCCTCGAGGTTTTGCCCAAGCAGGTCAACTTCAGCGGCGGCATGGACGTGCTGACGTTCATGGGGACGTTCAACCTCGAGCGCGTCATCGGCACGGTACCTGTCGAGGCCGACGGGAGCGCGTCGTTCATGGTGCCGGCCGAGCGCCCGCTCTTCTTCGTCGCGCTCGACAAGGACGACCTCTCGGTCAAGCGGATGCAGAGCTTCTGTAACGTGATGCCCGGCGAGTCGTTCACCTGCGTCGGCTGCCACGAGGAGCGTAACTCCGCCGCCAACGCGCAGCCCGCCCCGAACACCCTGCTCGCGCTCCGGCGCCCCCCCTCCGTCATCGAGCCGTTCATCGGCTACCCCGACGTGCTCGATTTTCAGCGCGACATCCAGCCCATCCTCGACCGTAACTGCGTCTCGTGCCACAACGCGCAGAAGTACGCGGGGGGGGTCAACCTCACCGCCGCGCGCTCGACCAACCACGCCGTCCCATACATGAAGCTCCTGCTGCACAAGCAGGTGGGCGACGGCAAGAACGGCCTCGGCAACCGCCCCCCCCGCGCCGTCGGTT
>WRML01000030.1 GCA_009777165.1 Kiritimatiellota bacterium | reverse complement strand
GCTTTCCCGGTGGGCGCGACAGGGGGGGGGAGGGTCTGCCTGTTCGACAAGGGGGGGGGGATCGTCCGTACCGCGCCGACGGGGAACAATGCGGACGCATGGTATCTGGAGAACGGGAACTTCCTTTTCGCTGACGGTAACATCAAGGAGTATGACCCGCAGGGCAAGCTGGTCTGGTCGTACTCTCCGGAGGTGCAGGAGGGGGGTGGGGCGTACGCGTGCCAGCGGCTGCCGGACGGCAACACCGTCGTCGGCGAGAACGCCTCCGGCCGCGTCGTCGAGGTGGACAGGGAAGGCAAGGTCGTCTTCTCGCTGGACACGCATCCCGAGACAAAGAACGCGCATGACCACATGCGGATGTGCCGGAAGCTCGCGAACGGGAATTACCTCGTATGCATGAAGGGCGACAAGAAGGTCAAGGAGTTCAGGCCCGACGGTTCGGTGGCGTGGGAGCATTCGTTCGGCAACAGCACGTTTGCGGCGGTCCGTCTGCCGAACGGCAACACGCTGGTGTCGTCCCTCGACCAGGTGACGGAGGTCACGCCGGACGGGAAAGAGGTGTGGGTGTTCAAGGCGTCGGACCTGCCGGAGCTCGGCATCCGCAACATGTGCGGGCTGCACGTACTGAAGAGCGGGAACATCGTCATCGGCAACTACTCGGCCTACGACAAGGACGGCAAGGGCGTGGGGATGTTCGAGATCACGCGCGACAAGAAACTCGTCTGGGCGTATGTCTCGCCCGGCCGCAAGGACAAGAGCATGATGGGCGTGCAGAAACTGGACGGCGATTTCAACCCGTTGCGCTAGCTTGGGAGTTCGCATACGCCTGTACCACACGCGGCATCTGCGCAAGGGCGCGGCTGAAAAATCACGGGTTGACGGTTATCGGATGTTTTGCCCACGAATTTACACGAATAGGCACGACGGGAGGGTTAATAGGGTCATCGAATGACACAAATAAAACGAATAAGAAAACCATTCGCGAACATTCGTGTCATTCGATGACAAAATGAAACGGATTCACAGGATTGTTTGTCACAGGATTGTTTTGATAAAAACCTTTGTGTCTTTTATACCTTTATGTGAGAATATCATGCAATATGCGAGACTACAGTAACTTCGCCTTGACCCTGAGGAATCTCGTCCCCGAGTTCGTGGTGGGTCATGTGGTGTCCGTGAGGTTGGTCTTGCCCTCGATGACGTAGTCCCGTTTCAGGGGGGGAGGGTCGTTCTCATCGTTCGGTGTCCATGCCGGTATGGTGATGGCACTACGCCGTCTAGAGTATTTTAAATAAATGTGTGGCCGAAATAGGACGAAGTTCTCGAACGTTCCAGTGACAAGGATTTTTTTGAATCCCGATGCGGTCCTCTGGAGTGCGACCAGACAGACACACGGGTCCACCCCTACAACCGTTCCCGCGCGGGGGCGAGCCCCCGCGACGGAAAGCGGCGGCAAGCCGCCGCACTCCAGAGGTTGCGCCTTCTCGACACAGGCGCGAGGGCTTTCAGCCTTTGGCGGGAAGCGGACACGAGATTTTTTTTAATGCTCTAGACCTCCCCAGAAATTATGTTTGCATATTGCGATATGGAAAGCGGCGGCAAGCCGCCGCACTCCAGAGGTTGCGCCTTCTCGACACAAACGCACGAGATTTTTTATAGTTAATTCAGTTGAGAACCATTCCATTTTTTACCACAATAGACACAATGGACACGATTGCCTCTTGTATCCCGATTAAACGTCATTCGTCACTCACGCGTCGTTGAACAATTCGGCGGTGGCGAAGAAGGGGTCGCTGGTGAAGCGGATGCCGAGGCGGCGGAGGCCGGCCTCGTCGCCGGGGGTGACGATGTGCGTCATGTGCATCTCGCAGTCGCGCAGGTCAATGAGGTGCTCGATGGCGTGCTTCGCGGTAGGGTTCGCATTGCAGCTGACCGCCAGCCCGATGAGTGCCTCGTCGAGGTTGAGGCTGCTGTAGGAGCCCTTGAGGATGTCCTGCTTCATGTGTACGATGTGGTTCACGACCTCCGGCGCAATCAGGTGGATGGGGTCCGGGATGCCGGCCAATGTCTTGATGACGTTCAGCACGACGCTCGCGGCGGCGTGAAGCTGTTCGGAGTTCTTCCCTTTCACGATGCGCCCGTCCTTCAATTTGATGGCGGCGCCGCAGAAGATCCCGTTGCGCCCCTTCCCGTGCAGCATCGCCTCCTGGGCGGCCTGGCGGGCGGGGCGCACGACGTCGCGGTCCTCCGGCTGCAGCGACAGCCGCAGCATGAGTTCCTCTGCGCGTTTCACGGTGCTGTACTCGATCTGTCCCTGGCTGTACTCGCACAGGTGCCTGAAGTAACGGCGGACAATCTCCTGTTTCGCCGCCTCCGACACGGCCTCCTCGTCAACGATCCCGGAGGCGATGCAGTTCACCCCCATGTCCGTCGGCGACCGGTAGGGGCACGGCTCGCCCTTGATCTTCGTCCAGATCGCGCACAGCAGGTGGAACGCCTCGATGTCACGGTTGTAGTTGACGGCGACCTCGTCATACGCCTGGAGATGGTAGGGGTCCACCATGTTGCTGTCCTTCAGGTCTGCGGTCGCCGCCTCGTAAGCCACGTTGAGCGGGTGCGAGAGCGTGAGGTTCCAGACGGGGAAGGTCTCGAATTTCGCGTAGCCGGCCTTACGCTTGGCCGTAAACTCGTGGTAGAGCTGCGCGAGGCAGGTCGCGAACTTGCCGCTCCCCGATCCGGGTCCGGTGAGCACCACGATGGGGCGCCTCGTCTCCACGAACGGCTTCATCCCGCATCCCCGGTCGCTGAGTACCGTCTCGATGTCGTTCGGGTAACCGGGGATGTCGAGGTGGCAGTAGACCTTGATACCGTGGCTTTCCAGACGTTTCTGGAAGAGCTGCGCGGCCGGTTGCCCGGTGAAGCGCGTGATGACCACCGCGCTGATTTCGAGCTCCCACTTGCGCAGCTCGTCAATCAGCTTCAGCGTGTCGCTCTCATAGGAGATGCCGAAGTCCGCGCGCATCTTCCTGCGCTCGATGTCCCCCGCGCAGACGCACAGCACGATCTCCGCCGAGTCCTTGAGCCCCTGCAGGAGGCGCAACTTCACGTTCGGGTCATACCCCGGCAGCACGCGCGCCGCATGCATATCCTGCAGCTTACCCCCGAACTCCAGGTACAGCTTGTTTCCGTTTTCCTTTGCCCGACACAGGATAGCCGTCATCTGCTCCGCCAGATACTTCCCGTTATCGAACCCGGTGTTACCGCCCATATTCCCCCCCCATGCTTCTGCTAATAAAAAACTGACCCAAAACGCTACTCCGATGTCGGGGTAATAGAATAGCAAACCTATCCTCCCCTTGACACGCTTTTTCTGCGGAAATGTTTTTCCCGTTTCCCTACCTTGATTCGTTCAGCCATGCCTTCAGTTCGTGGGCGAGGTCGGGGAGGGTGTCGGCGCGGAGGGGGAGGGAGGAGGCGAGGACGGCCTCGCACCCCGCGTCCGCAAGGCCGTGCGTGCCACGCACCTTGGAGGTGTCCGTGCTCACGCGGAACGGGTTGCGGCCGAAGAAAAGCTCGCAGGGGTCGTACCCCGGCTTGTTGTGGATGTCCACGTGGACGGCGTAGTCGGGGGCCTCCCGGGGGGCCGTCCACCACGGGTAGGCGAACCATGCGCCGGGCTCGGCGACCAGCAGGAGGTCGCCCGCACGGGGGTGGGCGACGCCGAAGGCCGCCTGGTCCCCCGCGTCCAGCACACGCCCGACACCAGGGAGGGCCCCCAGCACGGCGGCGGCGTCCGCGCACGCGGCGGGGTCGAGGCAGTACACCATCGCCACCTGGTGGTCGGGGAGGGCATAGACCCTGCTGGCGTAGAAGTCGGGGTACGCCATCCCCCGCACGTCGCGCACGGAGAAGAGGCCGGCCCCCCGCAGGGCGCGGTTCGGGAAGATTGCGCCGCGCGTGACGGGCGTGATCGCGTAGTCGCCGAAGACGACAATCTCGTAATCGTTCGATTGCGCGGCGGTCGTCAACTGCGCCAGCTCGCGCTGGACCGCGCGTAACGCCGCCGCGCTCTTGGGGTGGTCGGGCCCGAAGCGCTGGAGGTCGTAGTCGAGGCCCGGGAGGTAGACCATGAGGAGGTCGGGCGCGTCCGGCTCCGCGAGGAACCCGGCGACGGCGGCGGCGATCCAGTCCGAGCTTTTCACCGACGCGAGGGGGCCCCAGTATCGGTGCAGGCGGAAGGCCCCCCCCCCGTGGCGCGTGAGGCGTTGCTGGAGGCCGGGGGGGGTGCTGTAGCAGCCCATGATCATCCCCCCCCCGTGCGTGTGGATGGGGGCGGGGGAGACGAGGAAGTCAACCGCCTCGCCGAGGCTCTGCTGGAAGAACATCATGCCGACCGTCCCCCCCCGGGCGCCGGCCCCCCCCCAGAAGCGTTCGCCGGACACGAGGGCGGAGGACTGCTCCCAGAACATCGGCTTGCGCAGGGTGGTGTCGAAGAAGCCGTTCGCGACCATTCCGTGCCGCGCGGGGGGGAGGCCCGTGCGCAGGGAGGCCTGGGCGGTGCAGGTGAGGGCGGGGAAGACGGGGCGCATCGGGCGGACGGTCCCCCCCCCCAGCGTTGCCACGCCCTGACGCGTGGCAAATTCATAACCCAACCCAGCGACCTGAACAATCAGAAGTTTTTTCATTGTGGTAAAATATAGCATGAGACGTATGGGAAAAAAAGGACAATGTTTTTTTGGTTTCCGCTTGTCAGGGGAGGGGGGAAATGTTATATTACCTGTCCGTTTCTTTTTTTTAGGAGAGGAGAATCATGTCGAGAGTGTGTGAGATTTGCGGCAAGCACCCGTTGACGGGGAATCGGATTATCCGTCACGGTCTTGCGAAGGTGAAGGGTGGTATCGGTCTGCATACGACGGGGATCACGAAGCGTCGTTTCTTGCCGAATATCCGCCATGTGCGCGCGGTGACCGCGAACGGCACGGTCAGGCGCATAAAGGTTTGCGCAGCGTGCCTGAAACAGGGCAAGGTCACCAAGCCGAAACTGTGAGCCGGGAGGGGCAGGGCTGTGGTGGCCGTGCGCCGTCCCCTTGAAGAGAGGAGGATACCCATGAGCGAGAAACCGAAGGACCAGGTTGCGGTGGCGGATGACGCCGGCGACGAGATCCGGCCGACCGACATCGTGTTCGATTGCCCGCATTGCGGTCATAACCTCGCGATTGATTACCGGGGCGCGGGCCTGCAGATCAGGTGCGTGGCGTGCGAGATGCCGACGTTGGTCCCGATCCCGGAGGGGATGACGGTCACGGACCTCGACCTCTCGTCGGGGGAGCTGTTGGCGCAGCTGTTCCAGACGCGGGGCGTGCTGAATAAGCGCGAGCAGCAGATCGCGGAGCTGAGCCAGGCACTCGACAGCGTGAAGGCTCGCCGCAGCGAGCTGGAGCGTAGCCGCATGACGACGCTGCACCGCTACGCGGAACTGGTGAACATGTGCCAGAGCATCACGCGGGCGCAGGCCGACATCACCACGACGCTGAACCGGATGCTCACGCTCATCGCGGAGGAGCAGCAGCGTTAACGTTGTTTCCCGAAGGGGCGCAGAGAACCCCAGTGGGGTTTGCAGGAGTTGGGGGCTGTTGACAGAAAACGGAAGATTCTTTTCTGCATGAAAAAAAAATCGATTATTTTCGGTTTAGGGCTTGACGTAGCACGGGGACGGTGGTAAAGTGTCCCCATGATTTCAAACGGTGATTAAGGTTTGTATGGGTTTGCGGAAAGAGTTATGGCGCGTGTTGTCGTGGGTGGTTGCTTTTGGTGCGGTTCAGATGATGAGCGGATGCATTGTGCTCGAGCAGGCGGGATTGCTGGACCCCAAGTTGGTGACTGTCGAGACCCAGCCGTTTAAGGGTGAGGATTTGGCGGATTATGTTTGGTTTGAGGATGGAGACCCGAAGATTAGTGTCGGATTGGTTTTGCGGATCGGGCTAATAGCGGGCGGGTCTCAGGTGGGTGTTGAAGAGATGATCAAAGAAGTGAACATGAATGGTGATATTCTGCTGGGGCTCTTGGGACCCGTCCAGTGCGCCAAGTTGACGATTTTCGAGCTGCAGGCGAAGCTTGAGGAACAGTACAAGAATTATTACCATGACCCGCAGGTGACGGTCAGTTTCGCGTATACGCCCGGGTCGGGCCTGAAGTCGCCCTGGGGTTCGATCCTTGTGATGGGCGCGGTGGGGCGCGAGGGACCTGTGGATATGCCCTCGACAAGGGATTTGACGGTGATACGGGTGTTGATGTTGGCCGGGGGGGTCACACCGTTAGGCGACAAGTCGAAGGTGCGGGTTGCCCGGAGGACAGAGGCTGGAGATCTCTTGCGTTACCGAGTGAACGTCGAGAAGATCGGTCGGTATGGTCGGTATGATTTGGATCTGAAGTTGAGGCCTGGCGATGTGGTCTGGGTCCCAGAGACGTGGTATTGAGAGACGTGGTATTGATGGTATGACAGAATTAGGGAAAAGGAAAGGAGTCGTAAAATGAACTATACGAAAACGCTAAGAGGGGCTGCTTGTACGGTGATTGCTTGTGCGGGGGCGATGCTTGCCCAAGGGCAAGGATGGACGGGGAAGGTCGGCGACGCCGCCAATGACAAGGTTGTGCTGGCGGAGACATTAAAGGAGGTGGGGCCGGGCGACTGCGTGGAGTTCACGCGGCGTACGCTGCGGGCCGTCACTCGGTTGCCGCTGGATTCGAACACGAAGGCGACACGCTACGTGGAGACATCGCTCTTGTGCGTCGGTAATGCCCCGGGGATGGATATCGAGGATGGGAAGATCAAGTACAGCACGATTGCGGAGACCGTCGCGCTGGCGCCGGTCGCCTATCTGCCGGGGTTGGTGAAGGATATGGCGAAGTCGTTCGAGCCCGAGGTCAACAGTCTGTCCAACGAGCAGTATCTGGAGATTGCGGAGAAGGGCGTGAAGGCCTGTTTCAAGCGGAATGGCGAAGTGGAGGACACGACGGTGCGCAACACGTTCGCGATTATCCTGTTCACGCGGGCGGCCTCGCGTGTGCCGGGGCTTCAGGACGCGCTGCTCGCGCTGGTGCCAGAGCGGAGCCGCGAACTGACAGTCAAGTGGCTTACGGATGCGTCAAGGGACGATTTCGAGGGGATCCTGGCGGCGGCCGAGATTGACATTACCCCCCCTACGCCGGCCATCAACATGCTAGGCTATCCCCATGTCGCGCGGTTGCTGGCTAACCTGGCGATGACGGAGAAGGCGATGGACGCACTGTTGGTGGCTAGGGGTTTAGGTTCTAGCCTCGACTCGGTTGACATTCAGTTGGGTTACGGGTTTCAGCAGATACCTGCGCGGGGACAGGGGGGGAGGCAGCCTCCCGTCGGTTACCAAAACCAAGGCTTGAGTCTCTGGGGAATGAGTGGTGGTTTCAGAAACGGGTTGTGGTACTACTGGTGGCAGTAATCCACTCCGCATGAGGGTTAAGTTATGAGTGTAAACAACAATCGGGTTTCTCAAATGTATAAGGGATGTGAGTTCGGAGGAGTTATGTCAAAGCAAAAGATGCTGTTCAAGTGGGGTGCGTTGAGTTGTTTATTGTTGCCGTTCAGCGCAGAGGCTCAAGATTACACGCAAGGGTTCAGGTATCAAGACCGTCTCATGATATCACCCTACGTGAACTTGGAAGCAATTTTTGATTCCAACATCATCTACGCCCATGATGCGGCAGGCGACTGGATCTATCGACTCAACCCTGGTGCTGACTTCTTTTTTAAGGGGAACGAGTGGGGGATAGTAGGGAACGTGTGGTACGCGCACAGTTGGCACCAGAAATACGACGAGAAAGATGAGCACCGTTTCGGTCAGCGCTTGAGCGCCTTCCGTGAGTCCTCGAAAGGATGGATCGTTTCGGTTGGCCAAGGTTATACGGAAAGTGACCAGAATGACTCCCGTACGCTCGATGGCGGTGACGGCATCTGGCGTAACCGTGTGTATTTTGATGCGTTCGGGACGCTCTCATACGCGTTTAACCCCAAGCTGTCGGCTGGGTTGACCGTCTCGTTTGCGGATATGTGGTATGCGAACAAGGGTGAGAAATACCAGGTGTTGCATGGGTGGAAACAGTGGGCACTCGGCGGAGAGGTTTCATACGCGCTCTCGACGCGGAGCCGTTTCGCGGTGATCGGATCGTATCAAGAATACTACACCGGAGCCAAAAATATGACGTTTGGGAATCTCAGCAGGAATTATTCGCTGCAGGGCGGGTTCATGTCCGGGCTGACCGAGCGTATCCGCTATCGCGCATTGATTGGTGCGAGCCTGTATGACTACGGCGGGGAAATGTCGGCTGCGCCGTCGTATACGCTTGATGCTTCATGGAAAATCAGCAGTAAGTTGGCTCTGACCGCTGCCGGTGCCGGATATTTCCAGCCCAGTGAGACGAGTTTTTATCAGAAGAAAACCATCTACACGCTTTCCGGCGGTGTGACGTACAGGCCCATAAAGAAGGTGACGTTGACGGGTGATGCCATCTACCGCGGCGAGGATAACCAGACGGTGGACAAGTATTCGTCGTCCGTTGCCGACTATTCCAGAAATCAGTATACCCTCCGCGCAAGGGTTTCGTATTCACTGCATCGGTATGCGAGTATCTATACGTCAGCAGAGTACACCTATCAAGACTCGAACCGTTTGCATGAGCAACAGTGGGATCGGTACCGCATGAGTGTTGGTCTGTCGTTGAGGTATTAAGCCCGTAGGCTCACCCGGTTAACGTTAAGTGAAGTATGTTTTACCCACGCGAGGTATCCTGATTGCGTGGGTCTTTTCTTTAGCGAAAGTCTGCACATGATTCAAAAGATGTTGACCAAGTATTGGCTTACGCTCCATGTGGCAGCTCTGTTTTTTGCCACATGGGTGAGCGTTCTCTATTCGAACACCGGGTGGGTGATTTGTCTGTGGTTGGCGTTTTTTGCCGTTCAGGCGTTTCTTCTGTTGCCTTCTGGGATACGGGGTGAGACGCTGGGCGAGGCCCGGCGCCGTTCCCTGTGGAGTGCCATTCAGGATCCCTTTCTGTATGCCGGGATTGCGCTCATCGTTTTCGTGTGTCTTCAATGGCTCAACAGCGGATGTCCCTTGGTATACGTGGAGGATGCGGAGGTTTGGCGTTATGCCGATCCGCCTGTGACCTGGTTGCCGTTCAGCATTCAGCCGTTCCATGCGTTCACCGTTGTGTCGCTCGTTGTCGTGAGCGTGACCGGGGGAATCCTGTTCCGCAACGGCACAGGAAAGGCGAGCAAACGTTTCTTCCTGAATCTGGCTTCCATGGTCAGTGGGTGCATTGCGTTTCACATGGTGGTGAAGGGGATGTCGGGGATTGAGCCCTATTCCGCTTGGGGGGGGGAGGCGAAGGCTTGTAATTGGGGGACATGCTTTGGCTTCTGGATGCTCGTCGCGCTCGGGGGGCATCTGAATTTCCAGGACAAGGGTTTTTTTAAAACGCTGGCGTGGAGTTTTTTCGCATTGCTTGGGAACCTGCTGGGGGTGCTGCAGTTTGAGACCCCTCTCGGCATTGCCCTCGTTGCGGTTGTGGCGCTGGCGATACTGGGGTACTGGGTGTTCTTCTTGCGGCAGACGAGTCACGTGATCCAGCTGAAGCTGTTCTCGTGCGTGCTGATGGCTGCCGTGCTCACGGGGGCGTTCCTGATTTTCCTGTTTCCCGAACATCCCGTCAAAGCGAAAGTCGTGATGCTGGCTGAATCGGCCTATTATGATCGTTTTTCGAGTGATCGTCAGTTTCCGTCATCTCTCGCCTGGCAGATATGGCAGGACGCCCGCTGGATTGGGACGGGGGCAGGTGGTTTCGTCCATTACGGCCAAGCCCTGATCGAAGAGGCGGACTGGGAACGCCTGAGCGCATACGACGGTACCGTGTCAAACGATTGGCTTCAATTTTTGACGGAGCATGGCATTCTCGGCACGGGTCTTTTCGTGGCAGTGGTCATTGTGTTGTTAATCCCGTTGTTTTCCCGTCTGCGTGCTGTGATCAAAAAAGGGGAGGGGGATGTTTTTGGGGAGATGGATGCCTATGTGGTGTCCGGGACGCTGGCGGTTGCCGTGGTGTTCGCGAACAGTTTTCTGGGTAGCCCGTTTCAGTCAGGGGCTATGTTGGTGAGTTTTGTGTATGTGTTGGCAATTGTCCCGGGGTTTATCCCTGCAGGTGCAAAAACGTAAGTGAAGTGCGAGGATAGAACATGAGCGAGTCAAATGGTCAAGTGCCCAGCGATTCCGGATCCGGCGGACGCAGTCGCCCGATGTATTACGGGGGGACGGCGCGTCCGATGTATTATGGGGGAAGTTCCCGCCCGATGTTTTACGGGGGGGGGGGGACACTGTACGGCGGGGCATACGGTGGGCTCTCCGGAGGGGAGTCGCAGGAAGACGACTCCGTGGTTGGGACCGTTACGTTTAAGCGCCTGTTGCGCGTCTGCATGCAGCGCTGGATCACGCTGGCGGTTTTTGTGTTCGTTGGGTTGCTCGGCGCGTTTACCGTATTCAAAATGTCCCCGACGATTTATGAGGCGACCAGCGTGTTCGAGATGAACGTCCGCCGGCCGACGATCATGGGGGGCAGGGAGGGCCTGATGGAGCTGGACTCCTATGAAAACATGCAAGCCGTGTTCAATACCCGGATACGCCGGTTTCGCAGCGAAGAGTTTTTCACTAAGATTATCGCAAAGTACCGGGCGACGAATCCTGATTCGACACTTCTGAGAGAACAGTTATTTCCCCTGCTGGAGAAGTCAAAACTGACATTGCAGAAAGAATCCAAACTGGTTCAAGTCGCTGTGCGCGCAGAAGACTCGAAACTGTCTCAGGAACTGGCGAACATTTATATGGATGTTGTTCTCGATTACACCTCCGATCTCAATCGGCAGAAATCGGTGGATGCCATCAAATGGTTAAATTTTGAGGCAGAGCGGGAGAAAGGGAAGCGCGATCGTGCGCATCAAGACGTGTTTGATTACCGGGTGGAGCACAAAATTGATTTGCTGAAAAACCAAAACCAAATGAATCAGCAGGCGTTAGCTCAACTCAATGTGGACATCATTGCGCTCCAGCGCCAAGTGGCGTCGCAGGAATTGCTTCGCAACGCGTTAGAGGCGATTAAGGATACCCCCGAACGATTTGGCTCGTTGCCAAGCGCAGTCCCGCACGCCAACGAAATCATGCGCTCATTCCAACGGCTGGAGAGTGCCTTGGCGGAAAAGAACTCACTGCTCGCCAGATATACGGCACTGCATCCGGAGGTGAAGGTCAAGGAGCGGGAGGTTGAGGGATTTGAAACGCAGTTTGCGGATACGGTTCACCGTGCGCTGGAGACCAGCCAAGCGGATTTAAATCTCTCGAAACAGCAACTGAGCCTGGCCGAGTCCAAACGCGATGACCTGATCAAAACAACGTATAACCTTGAACTGCAAATCGTGACGGCGCAGATGAAGACCGATGAATTGATTTATGAGCGGGGATTGATTGATGACACCTACCAAGGGCTGCTCTTGCGTATCCGGGAGGCGCAGTATGCGGCCGATGAAAACACCGCCATCATTCAGCCGGTCGAACCCGCACGCCTGCCCAATGAACCTGTTTTGCCGATGCCGTTTGTCATTTTCTCGGCAGGCCCGGTTCTCGGCTTGATGCTGGGTATCCTCTTTGTGTTGCTGGTGGATCACCTTGAAGACAAAATTACCGGCATCTCCGACATCGAGCAGCGCCTCCGCCTCAAGCCGTTGGTGGTGCTGCCGCATCTGCGGAAGATGAAACGCGAGCAAATCGCGCGCCTTGTCTCACGCGACAAGTTCTCGCAGTTCGCGGAAGCTGTCGCCAGTTTGCGCAACCTGCTGGATTCACCCCGGTACGTGGAAATGTCAAAAGTGTTGCTGTGCGTGAGTACGCAGCCCGGCGAAGGAAAGACAATCACCTCTTGTAACCTGGCGATCTCCTGCGCGTTGAGCGGTGAGAAAACGTTGCTGATTGACTTTGATATGCGCCGTCCGCGGATTGCGCGTATTTTTGAGAAGGCAAACCAAGAGTTTACCAGCCTCCCGCACACATTGGCGAAAGCAGACCCTTCACTGTTCCCCTCGTTGCCGATGCGCACGGACGTGGAGAACCTGGACGTGGTGTGTTCAAAATCGTCATCGGAGATTAGCCCGGCCAGCCTGATGGGCAGCGGTGCGATTGTTGAGTTCTTCAAGTGGGCGCGCGAAAACTATGACCGCATCGTTGTGGACTCGCCGCCGTTCGGTGTTGTGGGCGACGTGATGACCTTGTGGTCACTGGTGGATGCCGTGATGATCATGTGCTGTCC
>WRML01000029.1 GCA_009777165.1 Kiritimatiellota bacterium | reverse complement strand
TAGAGGCCCTCCTCCGTGTGCGGCGCGGACTGCCCCCCCTCCACGTCACGGCGCGAGCAGACACAGGGATATACCAGCCCCCCCCTCTGGAGGACGGCGAGGGCGGCGGCGTAGTGCGCTTTGCGCTCGGACTGCGTGTAGGGGGCATGGGGCCCCCCGATGTCGGGGCCCTCATCCCAGTCGAACCCCAGCCAGCGGAGATCTTCCAGGGCCCCCGCCGCCGCGCCGGGTTTGTTCTTGGGGTGGTCGAGGTCCTCCATCCGCATCACCCCCCCCCCCCCGCAGGAACGCGCGCGCAGCCATGCGACCATGAATGTCCGCGCGTTGCCCAGGTGCAGGGCCCCCGTGGGGCTGGGCGCCAGCCGGCCGCGCATCGCGGGACAGCCCATCACTCCCCTACCCCACCCCGTGCGTGGACGCGCTCGACCCGCTCGCTGCGGGTGAGGGCCACAGGCGTGATCATCAGGCGTTCCAGGGGGACCTCCGGCTCGATGGTGAGGATGAAGTTCTCAAAGCGTTTCCAGTCCAGCGACCCGAGGGTCTGCCACGTGCCGATCTGGATGTCTGCCGCGCGGTCATAGGCCTTATAGACGAGCTCGGAACAGTAGATGGCAGAGTCGTCGGGCGCGTAATGGAAGTCGTAGGGCTTGCCCCAGAAGGACTTCAGCTGCGCCCGCAGGTTTTCCGTGTCGAAGGCGATGCCGGGCTTGAGGCGGTACACCTCGAACCGCTCGCCGCGGCCGCGGCGGATCCAGTCCGGGAGCAGCGTGTGGTGGACATTGCCGATCGCCTCGTACACCACCCACTGGTTGTCCTCCCGCATGATGACGCCGCAATGCGACCACGCCGATTGCGTCGCGCCCTCAATCGCGTCCACCAGCTCGCTGGTGCGCGGGAGCGACTGGAAAATCAGGTCGCCCTCGCGGAACTCGAACGGGGGGGGCTGACGCGCACAGGAAATCAGCAGTGCCGCGCAAACGCACAGAAGAAATGCGGATTGCCGAATCCGTTGCGGCGTACCCGCTGCGTCAAAAAAAAGACGTTGCATTGTTCGCCACTCGTCACTAAAACTTCGCGCCGCCCGCGCGTGCGAGGAAGTTGCCCGTCGTGGTGTCAACGGTAATGACCTCGCCGGCCTCCAGGTACTCGGGGACCTGCACGACAAGCCCCGTCTCGCAGGTGGCGGGCTTGTTGCGCGACGTGACCGTCGCACCCCTCATCACCGGGTCGCACGTTGTGATTTTCACATTGACTTTCTGCGGCATCTCGATGGTCAGTATCCGCCCGTCGGCCATCAGCGCAGAAATCCCCTCCATGTCCTCGACGAGGTACAGCACCTGCTCCTCGATCGTCTCCTTGGGGAGCGTGAACTGCGAGAAATCCTCCGCGTCCATGAACGTGTAGTCATCGCCCTCCCGATAGAGGTACTGGATGGGGCGGCGCTCGAAATCAATGTCCGTGAACGGCTCCTCGCCCTTGCACGAGATGTCCTTCTTCACCTTCGACACCAGATTGCGGAAGCGGAAATGATAAATGGACGCCGCCCCCCGCGCGCTCGGCGTTGACACCTTCAAACTCTCCAGCACATACGGCTGCCCGTCAATCCCCACAAGGCTTCCTCTTTTCAACTCACACGCTTTTGCCATGGAACATCCCTTCCCTAACTCTCCCGAAAGTGCAAAATCATAATATAACAAAACGGCCTGCCGTTTCCAAGCCCGGAAAAAGAGACCCCTCCCCTGCCACAGGCGGATCACGCTTTCGTGTTCAGGCGCTCGTATGCGCGGCGGGTACCGTAGGGTGCGCGTTCCTCACGCGCGAGCAGGGCATTCGCCTCGTCGTCGTTCACGAACTGTTCGGCCGCTGAGTCCCACGTCAGCTTGCGGGCAAGCTTCATGCCGATGTGCGCGAGCAGGCAGGCGGAGCAGGAGCGGTGCGCGGTCTCCGCCGGGACAATCGTCTCCTTGCGCGAGCGGATGCAGTCAATCCAGTTCTGGTGGTGGTTGCCCCGATGCCTATACAGGCGGATCTCGTTCTCGCCGATGGCCCCCTCCAGCAGGGCGGGGTCGCTAGCGTCGAGTGCCTTTAGCTCCCGTCCCGGCGAGACGGGATCCGACGCGGTCATTTTGGCGGCCCCCCGGCTGACGAAGATCCATCCCTTCTCGCCGATGAAGCGCAGGCCGTTCGGGTATTTCTCCCAGATGCGCATCTTAGTGCCGTCCGCGTAGGTCATGGTGATGTCGTAGTCGCCATGCACGTCCCAGAGGCCTTTCGTGTGGAAGATGCCCTTGCCCTCGATCTCGCGGGGCCCGGAGTCCTCCCAGCCCATCGCCCAGTGGGCGATATCGAGGTGGTGCGAGCCCCAGCCTGTGATCATGCCAGCGCCGAATTGTTCGCAGCGCAGCCACCCCGGGCGCGAGTCCAGCTTCGGGTCATTCTGCGAGTGGACCCGGTCCTCCGTGTAGAACACGTCCGGTGTGGAACCCAGCCACAGGTCGTAATTCAAATTCTCCGGCACGGGCATCTCCTGGGTACGGCCCCCGGCGGGGTCCCCCGGCAGGCCGATCTCGATCATGGAGATTTTCCCGAGGCGTCCGTTGCGCACCAGCTCGCACGCGCGGTGGAACTGCTCCGACGAACGCTGCTGTGAGCCCAGCAGGAACACGCGCTTGTTGTCGCGTACCGCGTTGCTCACCAGCCGCCCTTCGCGGATGGTCAGCGAGGCGGGTTTCTGCATATAGATGTCCTTGCCCGCGAACGCCGCCATGACCGCCGGCTCGCTGTGCCAATGGTCGGGCGTGGAGATTGAAATCGCGTCAACGTCCTTCTGCGCGAGCATCTCGCGGAAATCCTGATAGCGCCGCAAATCCACGGACGTGTTCTGTTTGGCGTAGGTGGCATCGAGGTATTCCTTGGCGTAGCCCATGCGCTTCGTGTCCACGTCCGACACCGCCACGAACTTGACCCCCTTGCAACCGAGGATGCCCGGCACGTCCATGCTCTTACCGATGCGCCCGAACCCGAGCTGGCCGATTTGGATTGTGTTGCTGGGGGCGTCCTGCCCCAAGACCTTCGCCGGGATAATCGCCGGGAATCCTGCAATCGCAACTGTCTTCGCAAACGCGCGTCTCGTCATCATAAGTCTTTCTCCAATGTAAAATGAGATTAAAGTCAGTATAACACAACCGGCAGAAAAGTATAGAGCAAAATAACAAAATAACGCTAAAAGCGTTCACCGTAAAAGTGTTCCATTCTGACATCCCTTGACGGGATGTTGTCGCGATACGCTTTTTAACCACAATAGACACAATGGAATGCCCAATGGACACGATTGCCTCTTGTCTCCTTTGTGTCTATTGTGAAAACCATTGCGTCCATTGTGGTAAAAAATGGAATGGTTTTCAACTGCATTAATGATATCCTCCTGCGCGGGACGGTTGTGGGGACGCCCCCGTATGTCCGCTTGGGCATCAGAGAGAGGCCACGCGGCATTCCCCCTTGTGCGCGATGGACGAACCATTATGGAGTACGGTGTTTTTCTGCCAGCGGACGACACGCCCTCCAGTTGCGCATTACCCGCAATGGTAATGTTTCCGAACGAGGTCGGTCACCTTGGCGGGATCGTCGGCGAGTTCAGCGCGGATGTCTTTGTCGCCGAACCGTCTGAGCTCTCGGATGATGCTGTCAATGATGTGGGGCGGAAAGACACCGTGACGCTCGTAAATCTCCCGTTGCTGGTCAAGCATCTCCGCCGACTCCCAGCACGACGCGGGCAGGCTATCGAGCGCCGCCGCCTTGTCCTTGTGCTCGTCCTGGAAGATGTTGACGTCAACGTATGTCTGTTGGGCAAGGTCGAGCGCGTCCTGCATTTCGAAACCGTGGCGGGCGGCCACGGCAAGCCCCGCCAACAGCAGATACACGTCCGCCGAGCAGTCGGGGCAGCGGAACTCGACCGTCTGTTTTTGCGATCCGTCCATGTCCGCCGATGTCTCCAGGGGATTCTCGCGGGCGACCATATCAACCCCTGCGGTCCAGCCCAGGGGCACGCGCACCAACACGGAACGGTTCCGGTCGCCCCAGCAGACGGTCGTGGGGGCCTCCTGGTGGGGGACAAGGCGAAGGTAGGAGACGGGGTTCCGGTTTCCGAATGCCGTCAGGGAGCGGGCGCACCGCATATAACCGGCGATGGCAATCTTGGCGATGTCGTTCAGTCTGCCGTCGGTGACCATGCCGTTCACGCCGTCCTTCATGATACGGGTGTGGATGTGCATCCCGTTCCCGGCCTTGCCGGCGGTGATCTTGGGCGCAAACGTCACGTCCAGGCCATGGCGGTACGCCAGGTTGCGGATAATCCATTTGGCGATAACGATCTGGTTGGCGGCGTCCTCCAGGTTGGTCGTGAGGAACTCGATTTCGCCCTGCTCGTAGATTTTGTCCTCCAGCGTGAAGTTTCCAACTTCCGAGTGCCCGTACTTCACCGCACAGCCAGCGTTAGCGAGCAGGTGAAGCGCCTCCCTGCGGAAGCCCTCGAACTTCGTGAAGGGCGCGGACTCGTGATAGCCCTTCTGGTCGGTCGCCGGGAAGAGGGGGTCCCGGTCGCCGATGACGTAGTATTCGAGCTCGCCCATCGCCTGGAATTCCATCCCCGTGACGGCGGTGAACGACGCGGCGGCTTTCCGCAGGATCTGCTCGGGGGCAATCTCCAGCGGCTCTCCGTCCTTCGTGTAGTAGGAGCACAACAGGCCGAGCGTCGGCAGCTCAGCGAACGGGTCAACGAACGCCGTGCGGAAGCGCGGGACGACATACAAGTCGCTCGACCCCACCTCGACAAACGAGAACAGGTTCGACCCGTCCACACGCTCGCCGTGCGAGAGGATCTGCTCAAGATAGTCGGCGTCGCTGACTGCGAAATTGAGCGACTTCAGTCTGCCGTCACCGCCCGGGTAGTAGAAGTTGAGCATCCGGATCCCGTTGTTGACGACGAACTCGCGAATGTCCTTTTTGGTGAACGCGTTCGGGTGCTTATTGAGTTGCCGGAGCGTCAACGCATCCCCTCCGCGCTGACCCTGGCATCTATGCGTGATGTCCATCACTCTCCTTCGTCTCCTTAAAACTGCCTCAGCTTCATCTCTTCCAGCTCGCGTTCGCGTTCGGCCCTTTCGTCTGCCTTGCGCCGGACCAAATCGGCCCACACGTCTTGCGCGAGTTCCCGCTCGCGCTGCAACTGGTCAAGTTTCAGTTGGGCAGACACGATTTGGATTTCCATCGCTCCGAGTTTCGCGACGATCTCCTCCCGCATCGGCACGAGCGTATCCCGCTGGCGCGTCTGGAGCGTCAAGTTCGCGGTCGCCGTTGCAAACGCGCGCTGAACCGCATTTTCGAGTTGCGCGCGGTACACCTCGACCCCCTTCCGTGCCACCACGATGTCCGGGTGCCGTTCCGTGAACTTCGTCAGCATAATGCTGAGTTCTGCTTCCGCACCTTGCAGCAGCTGATAGGCCGACGCAATCGCGTCTGCGCACGGGACGGAATCGGGAAGTGTCCCGAACGGTTCGGGCTGTTTGTGTACGGACTCGAGTATCTGATGCACTTCAGCCGTCTTCGCGATGGCAACCTCCAAGTCAAGGATTTCAGAATTGATTTTACCCAATGCCTCTTGGTGAATCCGGCTCTGGGTCATCATGGTCTCGATCTGGACATCCTTCCGGAGGTTCACGAGTTCCGTTGTCGTGCGCTCGACATTCTGTTGCGCGAGATCCTCTTGCGTCATCTGCACAGTCACTGCCGGCGCCTGAGCCTGTGCCGCCGACACCGTCATTGCCAACAGCCCAGCCGCCAACCATTTTCGCCTTGTGTTGATTCGCATCGGCACCTCCAAGGGTTCACGCTCCAGCACGGTGGGAAAACCGTGCTGGAGGGATGAAACGTTAACCGTTCTTCTTCTGCGCGTCGAGGTCACGCATGGCCTCTTTGCGGCTGAGCTTGACACGCCCGCGGTCGTCAACGCCGATGCACTTGACCCACATCTTATCGCCGACCCTGCAGATGTCCCCCACCGCGTTGACGCGACGGTCCGCAAGCTCGCTGACGTGACAGAGCCCTTCGAGTCCGGGCAGGATTTCGACGAACGCGCCGAATTCCTTGATGCCCGTGACCGTGCCTTCGTAGAGCTTGCCTTCCTCGGCTTCCGCCGCGACGGCAAGCACTTCCTTCTGCGCGATGTTGAGCGACTCTTCACTCGTCGCATAGATGCTGACCGTGCCGTCGTCGTCAATGTCAATCTGTGCGCCAGAGACTTCGCAGACGCGGCGGATGTTCGATCCACCGGGGCCGATGAGCGCACCGATCTTGTCCGGAGGGATCATCACCTTCGTGATGCGCGGCGCATATGGCGACAGATCCGGACGCGCCGCCGGCAGGACACGCTCCATGAAGTCGAGAATCTGCAGGCGCCCGGTCTTCGCGCGTTCGAGCGCGGCCTCGACCACGTCCCACGGTAATCCACGCAACTTGAGGTCCACCTGGAACCCGGTGATGCCCTTGCGCGTGCCGGCGACCTTGAAGTCCATGTCGCCGCAGTGGTCTTCCGAGCCGAGGATGTCCGTGACCAGAATCTTCTGCGTCTCATCCGTGTTCACAAAGAGGCCGACGGACACGCCCGCCACCGGCGCCTTGATCGGGATCCCGGCATCCATCATCGCCAACGAGCCGACACAAATCGACGCCATCGAAGATGAGCCGTTCGAGCCCATGATGTCGGACACCACGCGGATGGAGTAGGGATATTCATCCGGCACGACTTGCGCAAGCGCACGTTCCGCCAATGCGCCGTGGCCGACCTCGCGGCGGCCGGTCGCGCCGAGACGCCCGACTTCGCCGACGCTGTAGGGCGGGAAGTTGTAATGCAGGATGAACGGCTTGAGCGCGTCGCCACCGGTGATGGCGTCGAGTTCCTGCGCGTCGCGCTTGGTACCGAGCGTGACCGACCCCATCGCGGAGGTCTCGCCACGATCGAAGATCGCCGAGCCGTGCGCGCGGGGCAACACGCCAATCTGCGCGTACAGCTGACGGATTTCATCCGTGCCGCGCCCGTCAATGCGCTTGCCGTCCTCCAAGATGTTCTTGCGCACGAGGTCAATCTCCATCGCGTCGAAAAGCCGCACGAACGAGACCTCCGTGACCTCCTCGGGCCACTTCTCAATCGCCTTCGCCTTCAGGTCTTCCTTGATGGCCTTGACCGTACCCTCACGCTCGAGCTTCCCGGCGATGAGCAGCGCCTGGCGGAGCGCGGACGCACCGTTCTCGTAGAGGAACGCCATCTTCTCCGCGTCCGGCGCCACGTCCGTGATCACCTTGTCCGGCTTGCCCAGCATCCGGCGCAGCTCGATCTGCGCGTCAATGATCTTCACGACCTCGGCGTGACCGCACTTCATGGCGGCGAGGAAATCCGCTTCCGAGATTTCGGCGGCACTGCCCTCCATCATCAGGAACCGCTCGCGCGTGCCCGCGTAGATGAGGTCGAGGTCGCTCTGCTTGCGCTGGTACTGCTTGGGGTTGATGACGAACTCGCCCTTGACGCGCCCGATACGCACGCACCCGATCGGGCCCATGAACGGGATCTCGGAGAGGTGCAACGCCGCTGACGCCGCGTTCACCGAGAGCGTATCCGTCTCGTTCGCGCCGTCCGCAGAGATGACCATATTGTTCACCTGCACGTCATTGTAATACCCGTCCGGGAACAGCGGCCGTATAGGGCGGTCCGTGATGCGCGCGGCAAGGATTTCCTTTTCCGTCGGGCGGCCCTCGCGTTTGAAGTACCCCCCCGGGAAGCGGCCCGCCGCATAATACTTCTCGCGGTACTCCACTTGCAACGGGAAATAGTCAATGCCCTCGCGCGGCTTGTCCGTGTTCGTCACTGCGGAGAACACCATGGAATCGCCAAGTCGGCACACGGTGGCGCCCGCAGCCTGCCGAGCCAAGAGGCCGGTCTCAATGGTCATCTGCGCACTACCCACGCTGATGGAAACAGAGGTTGTGTCATTCATTCTGTTTTACCCTTTAACGGCGGAGGCCGAGATCCTTGATGATTTTCTGATAGACCGGCGCATCCGTGCGCTTGAGGTAATCAAGCAGGCGGCGGCGCGTGTTGACTTTCCGGATCAGCCCGTAGCGCGAGCTGTGATCCTTCTTGTTGACTTTCAGATGTTCGGTGAGCGTCTCAATTTCCTTTGAGAGCGTCGCAATCTGTACTTCACTCGAACCCGTGTCACGCGCGTGACGCTGGAACGGCTTGCGGATAACTGTTTTATCAATCTGGCTCATAACCTTCTGCGGTTCGTGTTCCGCCTTCTCCTCTTCCTTTATACTTTCCGGCACGTGCACTGTAATGAGCCACCTGAAACCCACAGCGGGGAATGCTCCTTAGACACACCGCAGGAAAGAACCGTATACGATACCATCCCCCCCCTCGGAAGTCAACAGGGAAATTCAGGAAATTCACCAAGAACTTTCGCTCGGGAATTTCCCCATTCGCGCACACAAGGAGATTGACTCCATCCGCACGAACGGATATGATGATGACCTTATGACCTTGCCTGTGTGCAAGGGGAAGGAGTTCGTATGATTTTGGACACATTCAAATTGGACGGGAAAGTCGCCGCCGTCACAGGCGGGGGGCGGGGCATCGGGCAGGCGTATGCCGTGGCGCTGGCGGAGGCAGGGGCGGATGTCGCGCTCGTGGATGTCATCGGGTGCGAAGAGACGGAGGAGAAGGTCAGAGCCGCCGGGCGCAGGGCCGTGTCGCTCACCGCAGATCTCGGCGCGGGGAGGGAGGCTGCGCAACGCGTCATGGACGACATCGTGGCGGCGATGGGGAACTTGGACATCTTGGTCAACAACGCGGGCATCATCCGCCGTGAGCCGTTCACCGAGCATTCGGAGCAGAACTGGGACGACGTGATCAGCATCAATTTGAGCTCGGTGTTTTTCCTGAGCCAGGCCGCCGCGTCAAAAATGATTGCTCAGGGACGCGGCGGGAAGATCATCAACGTCGCGTCCATGCTCTCGTTCCAGGGCGGGATCCTCGTGCCGGGCTACGCCGCGTCCAAGGGGGGGGTCAAGAGCCTGACCATGCTGATGGCGAACGAGCTCGCGAAGTACGGCATCTGTTGCAACGCCATCGCCCCCGGCTACATTGCGACCGAGAATACTCAGCCCATCCGCGAGAACGCGGAGCGCAACAAGGCCATCCTCGATCGTATCCCCGCCGGGCGCTGGGGGACCCCCGAAGACCTCATGGGCATCGTCGTCTTTCTCGCCTCACCCGCCTCCGACTACATGAACGGCTACACTGTCGCCGTTGATGGCGGCTGGCTCGCGCGGTAGCCCCCCCCCCTTGCACGTGTAGGAATTAGTAATTAGGAATTAGGAATTAGAAATTAGGAATGAGGAATGAGGGGGGGGAAGCTGGAGTCCCGGAGTCTCGGAATCCTCATCAGCGGGTGCGGGACTACGGGACGACAGGACTCCGACAGCGGACGAAGGACGGGAGGACGAGGGACGGGAGGCTGGCAAACCCCCGGCCGGAATACCGGCCACCCCCTTTCAAAAGGGGGCTTACCCCCTGCGTCCCCTTAACTCCTAACTCCTAACTCCTAATTCCTAATTCCTTCTTACCGCAGGATCAGGATCGTGCCGTTCTGCCCGAGTATGAGATCCTTGCCGTTTCTGAGGACGGAGTACTTGGGCGGGAAACCCACGATCTTGGGCTTCGCGCCGCTGATGCCGCCGTCAGCATGGGCAATGACGTAGGAGGAGGCGCTCGGGACGACCCCCCCGACAGGGACAATCGTCACGCCGCTCAGGTCAAGCACGCCCGTGGAGATGAGGCAGTCGCTCGCGCCGGTCCCGTCGGTGGTCAGGCGGTAGGTGACGCCTTGCGCGAAGGTGACGTTCTCAATGCCCATCGTGCCAATGGCGTCGTCTCCGGCAGGGCTGATGACCGTGCCGTCGGCGAGGGTGCCGTCCATGACCGTGCCGGTACCTGTCAGCAAGCCGACCTGATGGGCGCCGCCGCCCAAGTCGAGGAAGGTGCCGGGGTCGAGGTTGACCTGCGCGGTGTCGAGCAGTTCCGCATTGATTAGCGACTTGTCGGGCGTCCAGGTGAAGAGTGAGCCGTTGCCGGGGTCTTCCATGATCTGGAAGCGGTCGAGGGCGTCGGTTTCCCCAGGCTGCCCGGTGTAGTCCACGAGCAGGCCGCCCATGGGTCCGATGGCGGGGACGATGGGACGTCCCTTGGGGCCGGGGCCGCAGTCGCCCGTGCCGTCGCCGAAGCGGGCCTCGAAGCGGTGGGGGCCGGGAGTGAGGGTGTGGGTGGCGAAGCTGTCCCCAGAGTTGCTGGTGTTGATGAGCGTGATGTCGTCAATCTGCAGCCTCATGTTGTCGTCGAAGCGGCCGAAGAAGGTCCAGTCCACGTCGTGGGGCTGGTTGTTCCAGACGTAGCCGCTGTACACCCACGTGTGGGTACCGCCCGCCCAGAGGCCCCCGGCGTAACCGCTGTTGGAGGCCTGTTCGCCGCCGTTGGCGGCGCGGGTGGTGAGCTGGATATCCGTCATGGGGTTGGCGGTGGTGGTGTCCCACGCTGTGCGGATCATGCCCTCCCAGAGGCCGGGGCCCGTCGGGGGGGACTCGAGGCGCAGGGTGCCGTCGGTGACGTTGACGGTGGGGAAGTCGGGGGGTTCCAGCGACGGATCGGGCGGGAAGCCGACTTCGATGCCGAGGCTGGTGGTGAGGAGGGAGCCGTCGCCGGGGTCCTCAAGCAGAATGTAGTCGTTGGCGTTTTCGGAGCCGCGGTTCTGGGGGTCGTAGGTGAGGCCGCCGGGCAGGGCGTCCGGACCGACGCTGCCGGTGCCGTCGCCGAAGCGGATCTCGATCTTGTGGGGGCCCGGATCAAGCGTGGAGGTCCCGTATTTGGCGGACGTGTTGCCGAGGGCTGCGACGACGAGCGCGTCGTCAATCCACAGGCTGACGTTGTCGTCAAAGACGGCGCGCCAGCCCCACGTGACGGGGTTCTCTTCACGGTTCCAGAGGTAGCCCTTGTACACCCAGGTGTGGTAGCTGTTCGTCCAGATGCCGTCCGCGTAGATGTTGTTCGACACTTTCGTTCCGTTTCCGGCGCGGGTGGTGAGCTGGCGGCCGATGTACAACCCCTCCGCGGTGGTGTTCCAGTTGTGCTGGATGACGTATTCGAAGAGGCCGGGGCCGTCCTCAACAAGCTCGTCCGGCGCGTCAATGGTGAAGAGGGAGCCGTCGCCGGGGTCTGCGAGGATCTGGAAGTCGGAGAGGTCGCCGACGGTGGCGTTGCTGGCGGTGGCGTACATGGTCGGGACACCCCCCCCCGAGTAGTCCACGAGCAATCCACCCATGGGGCCGATGACGGGGAGGAGGGTACGGTCTTTGGGGCCGGGGCCAGTGTCGCCGGAGCCGTCGCTGAAGCGGACCTCGAAGGGATGGGGGCCGGGGGTGAGCGTGTGGTTCACGAATTGGTCTGAGCCGTTCGTCCCTGTCGATGACGCGGTTCCATGCTGGAGGAGCGTCTTGCCGTCGATGACGAGGCGCAGATAGTCGTCCCAGCGGCCGAAGAAGGTCCATGTCACGTCGTGGTCCTCGTTGTTCCAGATGTATCCGGTGTAAACCCACGTGCGGTTGTTGCCGCTCCAGAGGCCCCCGGCGTAACCGGTGTTGACGGCCTGCACCCCCCCGTTGGCGGCGCGGGTGGTGAGCTGGATGCCTGTCCTGGGGTTGGGGCTAACCTGCGGGATGGTCCCGCTTGTGCCGCCGTCCCCCCATGCGATCCCGGCGAACACGCCTTCCCAGAGGCCGGGGGTGAGGGGCTTTTGGGGGGGCCGGGAGGAGCCGGCGCGGATAGGGGTGTTGAGGGTGAAGATCCCGGGTCCGGTCTTGTTGAACTCGGCGGCGTAGATGCCGCCGTTGAGGATCGCCCCCTCGGTGACGGTGACATTGCCGTTGGATAGCACGCTGCCGCCGAGGTCGAGGGTCCCCCCCGTGACGGAGACTTGGGACTGCGGCTGGAGCGCGTCGTTATGGTTCAGGCGCAGGGTCCCCCCCTGGACGTCGGTGGGGCCGGTGTAGGTGTTCGCGGTGTTCAGCACCAGCATGCCGTCACCGAGCTTGGTGAGTCCTCCGGACGGCACGAGCCCCATGACGGGGGTGCCGAGCGTGGCGGCGGTCGTGCTCCCCCCCCCGGAGAGGCTGACGGTGGGGGTGAGGTTGAAGCCCGTGCCGGGGGAGGTGATCTCAATCGAGGTCACCGTGCCGCTCAGGAGGTCAACGTGCGCGAAGGCGGACGCGCCCACGCCCCCCCCTCCGGAGATGACGACGGCGGGGGACCCGATGTAGCCCGCCCCACCGGAGGTGA
>WRML01000028.1 GCA_009777165.1 Kiritimatiellota bacterium | reverse complement strand
GGGATGCCTCTTTTAGGCGCATCCCGTGCCCCATCGGTCGCACCTGCGCCGATGGGGGCCCCTTTTCCTGCGGACATGGGGGGAAGGATGTTTTTCTACCGAGAGACACATCCCTATAACTCGCGGATTGCTTCTTCATTTTCTTCGTTGCCACCACCACTCCTATCGTAACTGTACCTGCTATTCCTCAAAAAGACACACCCTTTAGCACCATATTTTCCATGAACCATTCAAACTCCGCATCCTCCTTTTTTCTTCGCTCTTCCTCTTTTCTATCCTTCTCATACCATTCCAATGCCGAAAATCGATTTGTGATAACACTCTCCCCCTTTACTACTGTCTGCACCCATTCCGTATCCGTGACGTCGTTTGTTTCGCCTCCCCGCACTTGGCGTATCGTCCATTCACCATCTCTGGGCAATCTACTGGTCTTTTCGTACGGCAATGTTGATGTTCATTTGTTGTTTTTTCCTTTCCGTTTCGCAGCCGCTTGTTGGATTTTCCCTTTCGCCTTCTCACTGCGCTCTTGGATAATTTTTACATCCTCGGATGTCAGTTTTGCCATCATCGCTTCTTCTTCAAGGACGAAACGCGCCAGCTGAGAGATGTCTTTCATCTTGTGGGCTTTTACCCGCTTCTCAATTAAACGGTAACGTTTCTGCGTAACCTTTACCCCAATCATTTTAATCTCTGGACTGCTTTACCTCATTTTCAAATATGCCTTTGATTCAAAAGAATATCATCAATATGCCACAGGCATTAAACGCCTCGCACTAAAAAGTTGATTTTTTGCACTTTTTTTTCACTCACAACCCGAAGCTCAGCCAAAGAACGCTCCGTAGAGCGCGTTCACGGCTTTGGTGCGGTCGCAGGATTTCACGCCAAACATCATGCTGATCTCGGAGGAGCCTTGGTTCATCATCTCGATGTTCACGTTCGCGGCGGACAACGCCGCGGTCGCTTTCGCCGCCATGCCGACCGTGTAGTACAGCCCCTCGCCAACGACCATCACCAGCGCATAGCCGCGTTCAATCAGCACGTTGTCGGGTTTCAGGTCGTTCAGGATGCGGTCACGCACACGCGCCTCGCACGCTTCGCTGAAATTCCTGTCGCGGATGACCACCGAGATATTATCAATGCCCGACGGCATGTGTTCGTACGACACCCCCTCCTCCTCCAGAATCTGGAGCAGCTTGCGCCCGAAACCGACCTCGCGGTTCATCATGTACTTGTCCACGAAAATGTTGCAGAAGCCGTCGTCGCTCGCGATACCGACCACGCCGCCGGACTCCGCCTTGCGCGTCTGCACGATCATCGTGCCGGGCTCCGACGGGCGGTTGGTGTTGCGCACGTTGATGGGGATGGCGGCCTTGACCGCAGGGATCACCGCCTCGTCGTGGAACACGCCGAACCCGGCGTAGGACAGCTCGCGCATCTCGCGGTACGTCATCTCGGTGATGCCGCGCTTAACCTCCGGGACGAGGCGCGGGTCAACGGGATACACCGAGTCCACGTCCGTGAAGTTCTCGTAGACATCTGCCTTAACCGCCGCCGCGAGGATGGACCCCGTGATGTCCGAGCCGCCGCGCGGGAACGTCGCGACAGCCCCGCCCTTGGTGTAGCCGAAGAACCCGGGGAAAATCACCAGCCCCTTGCGGCCCTTGAGCGCGTTTGCCAACTGTGGATACGACTCGTCCAGAAGCTGGGCGTTGCCGAAATCGTCCGTCAGCAACATCCCCGCCTCCCTTGGGCTCACATAGACGGCATTCGCGCCACGCGTTTGAAACGCCTGCGCCACGATCTTCGCCGCGTTGTCCTCCCCGGCGGCTTTCATGCCGTCCAGGAACATCCCGTGGTGCGACGTATCGCCCGCGAGACGGTCGCGCAAATCCTGCTCGATTTCGGCGACAACGCTTTCGGGCAGGTTCAGGTCGCGCTGGATTTCCGCATAACGCCCGATAATCCTTGCCAGCGTGTCCTCTGTGCATTTGCCCGCCAACGCCTCCTCCGCGCATTGGATGAGCAGATCCGTCACCTTCGTGTCCGTCTTGTCGCGCTTACCGGGTGCGGAGACCACAACAATCCTGCGGTCCGCATCCGCCAACACGATGTCAATGATTTTCGTCACCTGCTTTGCATCCGCGACGGACGAGCCGCCAAACTTACATACTTTCATCATGCCCTCTTTTGGTTAAATCATCCTCAACTTCACTGGGGGCTCGTTCAGGACACCTGCGGTGAAGATGTCGCGTAACGCGGCATCCACATCCGCTTCTTTCGCCATGTGCGTCAACATCACAATTGGAACGTATCCCAGTGTTTCATCTTCTCCCTCGCACGCCTTCTGCGTTGCCGCCAGAATGCTGACGCCATGCCGGCCCAAAATGGTTGCCATGATGCCCAGCGCGCCCGCCTTGTCCAAGACCATCAGGCGGAGGTAATACTTGCTGGCGGCCTCCGGCGGCGGGCGCATCGCAAACGTGCCGTCGTTCGTGGCGGAGATGGCACGGCGGTAACGCGGCTGCCCCGCAACGAGATTCCGCGCGACATCGCCGATGTCGCCGATGACCGTACTGGCGGTCGGCTCGCGCCCCGCGCCGCGGCCGTAATACAGCGTGTTGCCGCTCAGGTCACCTTGCACCATCACCGCGTTGAACGCATGATTGACCGATGCCAGCATGTGCGGCAGCGGCACCAACGTCGGGTGAACGCACACCTCGATCTCCGATTGTTCCCGCTTAATCATCGCGAGCAACTTGATGCGGTATCCGAACTCGGCGGCGAACCTCACGTCCATACCCGAGAGGTTGCGGATACCCTCCACCAAAACCTTCTCCATCGGGACATGGAACCCGTACGCGAGCGAGGCAAGGATACTCGCCTTATGCGCCGTGTCGAAGCCGTCAATGTCGAGGCTCGGGTCCGCCTCCGCATACCCCGCCCGCTGCGCCGCGTCCAGCACCTCCTCGAACGGCAGCCCCTCCTGCTCCATGCGGGTGAGGATGTAATTGCACGTGCCGTTGAGGATGCCGTGGATGCTTTGGATCTCATTGCCCGCCAGCCCCTCCCTCAACACACGGATGATCGGGATACCCCCCCCCACGCTCGCGCCGAAATAAATGTCCACCCCGTTCTTTTCCGCCGCGTCGAAAATCTCATCGCCGTACTCCGCCAGCAGCTTCTTGTTCGCGGTCACGACCGGCTTCCCCGCGTTCAGCGCGGCGAGGACAAGTGTCTTCGCAATCCCCGTCCCCCCGATCAGCTCCACCACGATCTGCACATCCGCATCATGGATGAGCGCCATCGCATCCGTCGTCAGCAGCGACGCATCCACCGCCACGCCCCGGTCCGTCGAGATGTCAATGTCCGCGATGCGCCTCAGCGCCACCTCCACGCCGAGGCGTTCCGCCATGGTCTGGCGGTTACGGAGGAGGCCTTCCACGACTCCCGCCCCGACTGTCCCGAATCCCAAAATACCCACGCCAATCTGCTTCATCTCTGCCAACCTTCCTGATACGGTCAAAAAGTTGAAACCCAGATATTAGCAGATCCGCGAGGGACGTTCAAGGTTTGTTCTTGGGATTGGGGATGCGATTGCGATCCCGCCCAGTGCGCCATCTGCCTCACGTCGTCGTCGCGCGACGGCCCCCTGCCGTTCAGCACAGCGGCAGGGAGGCCACCATTGCTGCGTTGGCAGAACCCTGCGCCGAGCATCAGCAGGAATGTGCGGCACGGGAATGTCATGACCAGACCCCCTGGGCACGTTTGCCGCAGTCGGGGCAGACGCCAGTGGTCGTGAGGCGGTTCGTACGCACAACATACCGTTCGCGCGTGACCAGCCGGGCGGTGCAGGTGGCGCAAAACGTGGTCTCGCCGTCGGCGACCTCCGCGTTGCCGATGTACACGTGCTTGAGCCCTTCTTCCCGTGCGAGGTGTCGTGCGCGCGTAAGTGTCTCGATGGGCGTGGGGGGGAGGTGCGTCATCTTGAACTTCGGGAAGAAGCGCGAGAAGTGGAGCGGTGTCTCCGTGCCGATGTTCCCCGCGACCCACGCGCACAACTGCCGGATGAGGTCATCCGAGTCATTGAGCGTCGGCACCATGAGGTTGGTGATTTCGATGTGCGTGCCGGCCTCCTTCATCGTCTTCACCGTTTGCAGGACTGGTGCGAGCCGCGCGTTGCACACGTCGCGGTAGAAGGGATCGCTGAACGCCTTGATGTCAACATTCGCCGCGTCAATAAACGGGAGCAATTGGCGCAACGGCGTGGCGTTGATGTAGCCGGCGGTGATGAGGACATTGCGAAGACCGGCCGCCCGTGCCGCATGTGCGCAATCGAGGGTGTACTCATAACTCACAAGCGGCTCGGTGTAGGTGTAGGCGACATGAGAACAGGTGTGACGTGCGGCGAGCGCAGGGATCCCGCTCGGCGGAAGGTCGTAGGCCTGCACATCCTCGGGGTTCGCTTGAGAAATGTCCGCGTTCTGGCAATTCGTGCAACGCAGGTTACAACCCACCGTGCCGATGGAGAGAATCGGTGCACTCGGGAAGAAGTGAAACAGCGGCTTTTTTTCCATCGGGTCAACATGCACCGCACACGGCCGCCCATAAGTAGACGCCCGCAACACACCGCCGATGTTCATGCGGATCCGGCACTCGCCGCTGAACCCTGGCGGGATAAGACAACGCTTCGGACAAATCGAACAACGGATCGGCTGTTTTTTCGCTGGGCTCATGTCAACCCCTTCTTAATTAATCGTCTCGAAATAATCCGGTTACCTTTCGTCGCGTTTCACAGAGAAGGCATAGAGGGACACAGAGTCTATTTTTACAGTCTTTGTACAACTCTGTGGTTCTCCGTGAAACGCTGTGGAATTTTAACTGCATGCCTGTCTTATCCATAATAAAGTAAAAATAATATCTTTTTTGGGGGAATACCGTCAATGATTTTCATCCGAGTTAGGAGTTAGGAGTTAGGAAGTAGGAGTTAGGGGGTGCAGGAAACCCAAGAAACCCAGGGGAAAATACCCCCCCCTCCCCATTTCTAACTCCTAACTCCTAATTCTTCCCCTCCCCCCCTCTGTCCTCTCCCCTCCTCCCCTCCCCCAAAAAAAATGCCAAACTTGTGTTTTCCCGCTTGCATTCCCCTCCCCATTTCGGTTATTCTTATTTCAATGTTTTCTAAAGCGGAAAACAACAATGCGTACAAGGACAAAAAGATTATGAGAATTATCAGGACGGAAAACCGCCGGGCAAATGCGTGGCGGAGGGTGGCGGCGTTGTCCGCTATCGCGCTCTTCGGGGCGGTATTCGGCGTGAATGTGGCGAGGGCGGCTGACCCGAGCGCACTCGGAATCAATACGTGGCAGGAGCTGGATCAGATCAGGCACGATATGTCGAAGTGTTATGTCCTCATGACCAACTTGACGGAGTCGAGCCCCGGATACGACAACACCGTCATTTTCGACCCGTCCGAGGGCAGGGGCGTGTACAAGACCGCGGGGTGGGATTTCGCGAACACGTGGGTGAACGCGCCCTCTGCGGGCTTCGCCCACGGGCCCGACGCTAACCTCCCCATCCTCCGCGCGTTTCCCGGCGTCGCGCAAACCCCCCACATCGCCGATGTCGAGTACGATTGGTACTACGTGGATGACGATCCGACCTACAACGGCTCCCCCTACATCTACTACAAGAATGTCTCCGACGGCTGGATGTTCCTCGTCGAGATGTTGCCCGACGGCGAGTCCCTTTCCATCACCAACTGCGTCCAGACGATGCAATCAGCGCCCGATATGTTGAACTTCTCCGGCAGCGTCGAGCACGGCTACAAGCTCGCCAACTTCGGCGACGGCACGGTGCTCTTCGCCAGCTGGGCGAACACTTGGGTGACGGGCCTCACCCTCCCCGAGACGGCGACCAACATCGCCGCCAACGCCTTCCGCGACCTCCCCGTCCTCGCAGGTAACCTCAGCATCCCCGATGCCGTCGTCGCCATCGGTGACAACGCCTTCAACGGCTGCGCCTTCGACGGCACGCTCACCCTCGGCGACCCTGTGGCGTCCCAGTTGACGACCATCGGCTACAACGCCTTCAACAACAACGCGTTCACGGGCGACCTCGCCATCCCCGACGCCGTCGAGACCATCGGCGACTACGCCTTCGAGAACTGCCCCTTCGGCGGCACCCTCTCGTTCGGGACGCCCGCATCCTCGTTGGTGAGCGTCGGGATGGGGGCGTTCCAGGGGTCCGAGTTCGAGGACGTGTCCTCGTGGGGCTCTCTCGACAGGATATTCACGCACATGTTCGCCAACACGACCTTCACGACCGACACCTTTGTTATCCCCGTGCAGATCGGGAACATCGCGAATACCGCGTTCCCCTACACGGCCTTCGGTGGCGACATCATCGTCGGCAACGGCGTGACGAACATTGAGCAGTCGGCATTCACCTTCGCCTCTTTCGATCGGATATCCCTGCCCTCCACAGGTGTCAGTTACGGGCCAAGCGTCTTCTTTGCTTTGGACAAGCCCTCCGCGTTCTTTTACCGCGGCGACTTCCCCGCCGACCCCGGGAGCACCCTCTACTTCGTTTCCCCCGGCGTCACCTCCTTTGTCGCCACCGCGTGGGTGGACGACTGGAACGTGAAAAGCACCGTCGCCATCGGCACCTACGGCGTCAATACCAACGCGGGCATTATCCAGACCGAGCTCGCGACATGGCACGGCCAGCCCATCCTCTGCGGCGAGTGGGACGTGAGCGAGCATCTCGATTACGTCGTGTACCTCGACGCCAGCGGCGGCCCTCCCGAGCTCGCCCCCCACACCGAGAAAGTCTACGTCAAAAACGGCCAGCCCATGCCCGAGCCGATAACGACACCCGACTCGCAGGTGCTTTACCTCATGACATTCTTCGGCTACACCAATCAGGCCGGGCGCATCTACTACAAGAAAGACGGGACGAGCGCACGCGATTGGGACAAGGACGGCGGCGACACGCTGTACGCGATATGGCGCCCGAATTATTTACCCGGTGAGGTCCTGTTCTACGGGAACGGCGGCACCCCCGACGTGCAGATCGTCGGGATGGCATGGACGATTTTTGATACGTATTACGTCTTGCCCGACACCGTGCCGAGCAGGGACGACGGATACGACTTCGACGGTTGGAACACGGCGAAGAACGGCAACGGCGTCTTGGTAACGAACAATATGCTTGTGGCTGACGCGGGCAACGCCATCGAACTCTACGCCCAATGGAAGGAAATCACCTCGACCGACGAGACCTGGGTGCACGTGGACGCCATCAACGTCAGTCCCGGGGGTGACGTGATGCTGGCGTGGGCATACGCCCCGGTGACCAACCTCCTGCGCACCGCGTCCTACACCTACGTCTATTTCGTCTCCACCGACCTCGTGACCTGGGACGAGGCGCTGTCGCCCTTCGAGACCCGCGACGTCGGCGGCACGTACGACGAAGCGATCCTCTACGACACCAACCTCCCCTCCTCCGACCGTCGTTTCTTCAAGGTCAAGGCGGTGAAGAACTAGGGGGGGGAGAGAGTTAGGAGTTAGGAGTTAGAAATTAGGAATTAGGAATTAGGAATTAGGAATTAGGAGTTAGGAGTTAGGAGTTAGGAGTTGGGAATTAGGGGACGCAGGAGACCCAAGAGATTCAGGGGAAAACACACCCCCCTCCCCATTTCTAATTCCTAATTTCTAATTTCTAATTTCTAACTCCTAATTCCTAATTTTTAATTCCTAACTCCTAATTCCTAACTCCTAATTCTCCCCTTTCTCCCCCTTCCAAAAAAAAATCATCACATCGGTGTTTTCCTGCTTGCGTTCCCTTTGGGTTTTAGGTATTCTTATACCTATTGTTTTCTAAAGGGGAAAACGATACTACGTAGAAGGACAATCGGGATGATGAACAGAATCAGGACGGAAAACCGCCGGGCGAATGCGTGGCGGAAAGTGGTGGTTATGTCTGCCATCGTGCTCTTCGGGGCGAATCTCTGCAAGGCGCAAAACGATAACTGGGCAGACGCGGTGAATAGGGACACGGATTGGCCGCGCGCCTTCGACATGGATGGCGAGGACTTCGGCGGTTCTTCCACGCTCTACGTCAGCACCGCCTCGGAGCTGGCGCAATTCGCGTGGATGGTGAACAGCGGCGCGGAGGATTTCATCGGCAAGACGGTCCTGCTCTTGGACAACATTGACCTCTCGGCGTTCTGGTGGACGCCTGTGGGGGGGAACCCCACAAAGGGCGGTCTCGGCGGGGACCCAAACATCTATTTTCACAACGCGTTCCAAGGGACGTTCGACGGGATGGACTGCACCATCAGCGGGCTTCGGTTCTCGCCGGACCATGTCGCGGAGCCGCAGGTTGTGATGGGGCTCTTCGGACTGGTCGTCGGGAATGTGAACAACAACGGCGGCGGCGGTATGGTGGGTATCCGCAACCTGCGCCTGAAGGTCGAGGAGTTTGAGTCGGACAGCGGTTTCGCAGGTGCGGTGGCGGGGTGCATCCACCATGTGGAGGTTTTGAACGTCTCGGTCTCGGGGGTACCGGGCGCGGTGCTGAGACACGGGTTCGTGAAGGACGTGGAGGCGATCAAGGTGAGCCACGACGTACCCCTGTTCGCCGCCAATACCAGCGCGGCCGGCGGCCTCTTCGGGTACGCGGGCGTGTGTCTCTTTGAAAACTGCACGAACGCGCTGCCTGTCACCGTGGAGGTACGCGAGGATGACTGGGACAGCTACACACTTCTTAGTGTCGGCGGTATTGCGGGTTACGCGGCAGACACCGAAGCGTACGATTGTTTCAACTCGGGCGGCGTCACCGTGACGTATGAGCTTTTGGGGTCGGAGGCGGGTAATTTCTTCCCAAACATCGGCGGGCTTTTCGGCGTCGCCGAGAACAACGTGATGGTGTCCGGGTTCGTGAACTACGGCGCTGTGGAGGCGCAAGACTTGGGCATTGCCAACATCGGCGGTGTCGTCGGCTATTCGGGTTTGGCGGGAAACGCCACCCTCGGCGACTGCCATAACCGCGCCGCCATCACCGTCATCACCGACTACCTCGGCGCCGGAGCCATCGCCGTCGGCGGCATCGTCGGGGAGATGTCCTCCACCTCCGCGCAAGACTGCTCCAACGCCGGGGATATCTCGGTGCAGGGGGGCGCGATCGCGGGCGGCATCGCGGGAACCACATGGACAGTTCAGGCCGTCAACTGCTGGAACTCGGGTGACGTGCAGGTGACCCAAACGGGTGCCTACAGGACCGAGACCGGAGGGCTGGCGGGTGACTTCGGCCCCAACAGTACATTCGTGAACAGCTACAACTCCGGTACCGTCAACGCGCAGGGTGGAGTGATTTTATGTTACTCCGGCGCGCTCGTCGGGACCATTGCCAACGCATCCCTGAGTGCGTGCTACTGGAGTGACGATGCCGGGGCGCCCTTCGGTCGCACGATCGGCGGCGAGTCTGTGTTCAACTGCGCCACCTTCGACGCCGCGCCGGGCGCTACCCTCACCGCTTACGATTCCAGCGGCATCTATGGCGGGAATGCGAGCATAGACCTTCTCACCGTACTCAATGCCTATGTACTCGCCCAATCCCCCGGTACCCCTCAGCAATGGACACTCGACGACTCCGTCGAGCGCGGCGCCAAGGGCTACCCCGCGTTCGGGCCCTACGCCCTCCCTCCGTTCGAGGGCTGGGTCGTCGGCAATGACCCAACCTACGGCGAGGTCCTCTATAACCACGAGGGCTGGATGTTCACGGTCAACCTGCTGAAGTACCCCGATCCGTTCCAGGACATTGAGGTCATCAGCTGCGTCGCCACGCCGCCAATCCCCACGGTACTGGACTTCTCCGGCCCAATCGTCCGTGAGAGCGACCTCCAGCCGATCTACTTTATTAAAGCCATCGGCGGCGGCGGGGGCAGCGTCCTCGCCGGTTATGAGAATGATGCGACGGGGCTCGTCCTGCCGGAGACGTTGCAGTTCATCGGTGTCAACGCGTTCATGAACAGCTCGGGCCTGACAGGTTCGCTCGTCATCCCTGACGGCGTGACCCAGATCTCTTCGGGCGCCTTCCGCTTCTGCAGCTTTAACGACGAGTTGACGCTCGGCGACCCCATCGCGTCCGCCCTGACGGGCATCGGCGCCTTCGCTTTCGACGGCAACAGCTTCATCGGCTCGCTGACCATCCCCGACAGTGTCGAGGGCATCGGTGACTACGCTTTCGTCAACAACGCGTTCAACGGCACGCTGACACTGGAGACTTCCGCGTCCGCTTTGACGGACATCGGCGACCATGCCTTCGCCAACAACCAGTTTGCGAGGAGCCTGACGATACCCGATTCCGTCGTGACCATCGGGGAATACGCCTTCTGGAACAATCGCTTTGGCGGAATAACCTACTTCGGGCAGGTTCCCGAGACGCTGACGCTCGAAACCGTCCAGTCCTCCCTGACGACCATCGGCGACTATGCCTTCGCCGACAACGAATTCGAGGGGGATCTGGTCATCCCCGACAGTGTCGAAGACATCGGCGACTACGCTTTCGTCAACAACGCCTTCGACGGCACATTGGCGTTGGGGACTTCCGCATCCTCCTTGACGGGCATCGGCAACTACGCCTTCGCCAACAACCAGTTCATGGGCGGCCTGACCATCCCCAACAGCGTCGTGACCATTGGCGAATACGCCTTCGCCGACAACGTTTTCACGGGCGGGCTGACGCTGGGCGCGAACGTCGAGACCATCGGGGCGTATGCCTTCGAGGGCAACCCTTTCGAATTTAGGATGCCGCTGTCGATCCCCGACTCCGTGACGTTTGTCGGGTACGGGGCCTTCAGTGGGAACATCTTCTCGTATGTGTCCTCGTGGGGAACGCTCGACACAATTTTCGACGGGATGTTCGATCACACGCGTTTCATGAACACACTCGTCATCCCCATGCAGATCACGTCCATCGGGGAGTATGCGTTCTACGACGCGGAGTTGGCCGACATCGTCGTTTGCGACGGCGTAACGAACATCGGGGAGCGTGCGTTCCATTATGCCAGCTTCTCCAAGATATCCCTGCCCTCCACGGGGGTCAGCTTTGGGGATTACGCCCTCTGGGGGGCTCCCCATCAGGCGTGGTCGGTCTACTTCCGCGGGGGTTATCCCGATGTCATCGTCACTGAGAATATGTATAGCTGGTCTTCCGATGTTGTGACCTATGTCCGCCCCGCGTTCACGAACGAGTGGAACGGCTACGTGGTCAACGCCCCCATCACCGGAAGCATCTACGACGCGGAGTGGTACGAGTACCCCATCGTCTGCGAGGACTGGGACTGGGACCAGTGGCACCTGGAGCACCTTGTCAAACTCGACTTCAGCAACCTCCCCCCCGGCGGCTTGAGTTTCGTCACCCTCGAACCCCCCACGGAGCAAATCACCGTGAAATACGGCGACCCGGTGCCCGACATCGTGCCGCCCGGCGGGAGTTCGCTCTACGCCTTCCTCGCCTACACCAACACGGCAGGGAAAGTGTACTACGATACGACGGGGAGTGGAGGTACCCTCTGGGACAAGCATGGCGGCGACACCCTCTACGCGGCGTGGGGCGCCAAAACACTCCCAGGCAACATCGTGTATTTCTTCGGCAATGGCGGCAACCCACCCTTGCAGACGGAGGACGTGAGCCTCTTTGTCCCTGCGCCCCCGGCTCCCGCGTCCTATCGGTTCAGCGCTACCGCCACATGGCCGAACGACGACTACGTCTTTCTCAACTGGAACACCGAGCCCGACGGCTCGGGTGAAAGCTACGACGGGGGTATGTGGGGCAGTCTCCCGATCGACACCGTCTTCCCCATCACCCTCTTCGCGCAGTGGACAAAGGGCGACCCCGGCGAAAGCGAGACCTGGGTGCACGTTGACGTGATCCGCGTGTCCCTGGGCGGTGACGTGGACCTCGAATGGGCGTTCGCGGATGTCCAGACCCGTCTGGGCGTGACGACGGGCTCGGAGTTCCACTATGTCATCGAAGTCTGTACCGACCTCTCCCTCATGGATTGGGTGCCGTGTCTCTCGGCCGACCTGACCCGTCTCGGCGGCATGGAGAGGCACCGTCTCACCAACGGCGCCATGCCAGGTTCCGACAAACGCTTCTTCAAGGTCAAGGCGGTGAAGGACTAGGGGGGGAGAGAGTTAGGAATTAGGAGTTAGGAGTTAGGAATTAGGAGTTAGGAGTTAGGAGGTAGGAGGTAGGGGACGCAGGAAAAAACACCTTCCCCAATTCCTAATTTCTAATTCCTAATAGTGCAATCACTTTATAGTGAATTCACTTTAAAAGTGTTCCATTCTTACATCCCGTTAGGGATGTGTCTCTCGGTAGAAAAACGCCCTCCCCCCCTTGTCCGCAGGAAAAGGGGCCCCCGTTGTATCTGTGCGAC
>WRML01000027.1 GCA_009777165.1 Kiritimatiellota bacterium | reverse complement strand
GGCCCAGGGCGCGGGGGGAGCCTGTCCCTACCCCTGTGCGGCCGGGGGCCGTGATCCCCCCGGTGCGCGTGGCCCCCCCCAATCCCGCGCGGGGGAGGGCGGCGGGGGGCTGGCGCGGCGGCGGCTCCACGGCAGGGGGGAGGACACCCTCCTCGGGCGGATTCGGGAGGTCGTCGTCGTCCGCCAGCGCGGCGGCGGGCTGGGCGGCCCCCCTGTCGGGCTGCGCCGCGGCCTGCTCAATCTGGTCGAGTTGCTGCCGCACGCCGTCGCGCTGGTCTTCGGGAAGCTGGTTGAGGAGCTCCTCGCGGTTGTCCGCTTGGGCGGCGCGCGGGAGGGGGCGGATCGGCTGGGGCCTCGGGTTGGGGGCCTGGTTCTGCGCGATGGCGATGCTCATCACAAGCACGCATGCGGTTCCGGTGGCTAACAGGTGGTCTTTCAGTGTCATGTCTTTTCTCCTCAATTCGGCGGGTTGCCGCGCATGTAGGCGCAGTAAAGTGTGAAGGTCCCTTTCAGGACGCCGGGTCGGTTGATGGGCCTGAAGAAGAGCTGGCGCACGTCGAGCATGACGCCCTCCTGTGCGCTCAGGCCGTACAGGAAGTTCAGGAGGGATTCGAGGGACCCCTCCCAGTCCTTACAGTCAATGGGCAGCTCGTACACGCCGCCGATTTCGATTTCCTTGCTGCTGGGCGGGCGGCGGTTGATGGACAGGCTCGCGTCTTTGGCGACATTCTCCATGGTCCGCAGCCAGTAGGTGCTCATGTCCTGCTCTAAGGAGAAGGTGGGCATGAGCTCGCAGACCTGGGCGTATTCCCCCTGCCACTTGGCACGGGCGGCGATGAGTGCGCGCGCGTCCTGTAGTTTCTTCTCCTCGGCCTGGTAGCGCTTGTTCTCGCGCGCCCAGTTGGGCATCTGCGTCTTGTAGCAGACGGCGGCGATGCCGTAGAGGACGACGGTGACGCCGATCAGTAGGATACGTTTCTCTTTGGGTGAAATGGTGCTCATTTTTTCTGTTGCGCTCCATGGAATTTCGCGTCGATGTCGAACTTCTGTTTCCCGCGCGCGGTGGCGGAGAGCCCGCCATAGGTGACGCTCTCGAAGAGGGGGTCGGTCTTCAGCGACTCAATGTAGTCGTACACGAGATCCGTGGAGTCTGCCTCGCCGGAGACCTTGATGCCGTCCTCCTTGTTGTAGGTGAAGCTGAACAGCGTGATGTCCTGCGGCGGCAGGTGCTCGACGGTGGCGATGCGGAGTAACTCCAGCGCGGAGTTGGTGTAGTTCATGTAGGACTGGATCAGCTGCACGCGGTCGCGCATGTCGGCCACCTGCCGGTACGCTTTCAGATGTTTGGCGGACTGTTCACTCGTGCGCTTGGTCATCTGCCGGTAGACGACCGGGACGCTGAAGAGCGTCGCCATGAGCAGGACCCAGATCCCTGCGGCGGCGGTAACGGCAGTCATGACGCGCCGGTTGACGCGGGCCTCCTTGACGGCATCGCGCCAGGCGGCGGGGGTCAGGTCCATGGTCGCGGCCTCGTAGGTACGGATAGCGACACCGTCCGCGCCGCCGTCCACCTCTGGCGGGAGGTGGTGGTGTACAGGAGCCCCCAGGAGCGCGGTGATTTGGGTCGTCTGATCGGGCGGGAGGGGGGTGCTGGAAATGACCATGATCTCTGCGGGGGGCTGTGTACCCGCCTCGAGTTCCGCGTTCAGGAACGAAAGCGTGATCTCGCGGATGAGGGTCTCGGTGTCCGGGATGACCCCCAGGCCGCGCATCAGCACGGGGACCCCGTGGTCAACCACGACCAGGTCCCAGCCGTCGTCCATGTCCATGAGCAGGACACGGCGACCGGGGCGCATCAGGTTGAGGGGGCCGCAGAGCGAACGGAACCAGCCAAGGCTGGCGATGTCGGTGCGCGCGATGTGCAGCTTCGCGAGTTGCAGGGCGGTGCCGATCTCCTCGAACACGACTGTGGGCATGGCCGCGCCCAGGACCCAGATGTCGGTCTCGCCCTCGCTCAAAACCTCGTGGCTGACGCTGAGGTCCTCGTCCGCGAACGGCGAGAGCTTGTCCATCTGCAGGGCGACGGCGCCGGGGAGGTCGTCGCGCATCTCGCTGGGGAACCGCATGATCTGCACGAGGAGGCGGGAGAGGGGGAGGGCCAGCACGACCTGCCGGGGGGCCCCCAACGCGTCCTTCGCCTCGCGCACGGCGCGCGCCAGCGGCTTGTCCGCGTCAACGACGGTCCCCCCCTCCTCCGCCGCGCCGTCCGCCTGCTCCGCGGGGGGGGTGTCGTCCGTCTGGAGCGGCCACAGGCCCCCTCCGGACTTCTGCCAGCCGTCCCGACCGCGCGCAACATAACGCACACCGCGCACCGCCGTGCGTTCCATCACCCACGCTATCACTTCGCTCTGCTTCATAGATTTAATTAGGAATTAGAAATTAGGAATTAGGAATGGAAACGATTCCACCCGTGACGCCAAACTCCGCATTGATTCCATACTCCTCATCAACTCCTCACTCCTAATTCCTAACTCCTAACTCCTAATTCCTCTCACGGGTCTTCCCGCCACCTCAAATACCGAACCTTGTCACCCTCCACCTCGACGATGGCCTCAATCGCATGCGAAATGCCCGCGGCCTCCCCCCGGATGTTCAGCCTGAACGTCGCGGAGTTCACCGTGATGTACTGCTGCACGTCCGCGGTAATGCCCACGATACGACTCATGAAATCGCTCACCGTCTTGAACGAATAATCCTCCTCCTGCGCGCTCGTGCTACTACTGATCCTGCTCGCGCCGCCTGTCGTGCGGCTACCGCTCAGGATCCCGCTTCCGCCCGCACCCTCGCGCTCCTCGATGATGGCCCCCGCCATAATCTCGTCCACGCCGGGAATCGTCATCAAAACTTCCATGGGTGCAGCATTGACGTTAATCTTACCATCTCCGTAGGTGGTAAACAACTCCTTTATTCCAGAAATTCGAATTTGACGGTTGGTCCGGGTCTCCTCTGGGTTCAGCACCCCCCCGTCGAGGATCGCCGGGACGAAGCCCTTGACGAGGCGCAACTCGTCAATCGTGTCGATGGGCCCGTTGCGGGCGGTGTAGGGGGGATCGAGGGACTTGTAATACTCGTCCTCTGCGCCGTAGTTGCCGGTGACGATGCTGTCCGCGTCGGTCCAGTCGTTCCAGCAGTCAATGAGCTCCCCCCAGTATTCCTGCGGGATGCCCGACATCGTGAATATCTGCTCCCAGACCTGGTCATACGGGATGCCGGCCCGCGACTCCCGGTTCAGCTGGTTGATGTTCCAGCGCGCCTGTTCCGGGATGATCTCGACGCGCACGACGCCGTCGCCGATTGGCTCGTCCACGACGGTGGTCTGGCCGTGCTTGATGCGCAGGGCGGATTCTTTCCAGCGGTCCTCGGTATCGTTGGCGGAGGAGGCCCCGCTGACGCTCTGTTGTTTGATGAGCAGCATCTCCGCGATGGCGACCCCCGACTGCGTGAGATGGTTCACGCGCTGACGCTGGCGCACATACACGCCGATCCTCCCCTCCAGCATCGCGTCCAGCGCGAACGACATCACCAGCATGCTCAGCAGCATGATCGTCCACAGCGCTACGATCAGCGCCGAGCCGCCGCGCCCCCCCCCGACGGCACTTGACGGCACTCGACAACCCTCGGCGGCCCTCGGCGGCCATCGGCGGCCCTCGGCGGCCATCGGCGGCCATCGATAACCCTCGGCGGCCCTCGGCGGCCATCGGCGGCCCTCGATTTTTGGGCATTGGCTCTTCATTTCTTGATGGGCGCCCCCCCCCCCGGGACAGGAGTGTTACGCGGGTTCTGGGGCTGGCGGGGGTTGAGCGAGAGGTCGGACATCGGGATCTCCACGACACGCTTGACCTCCAGCGGCTCACCGTTTTTCTCCACGGGCCGCATGTAGAGCGTCACCTCGACCGCGCGGGGGATGCTGTTGGAGAACTTCCACTCGTCCTCCCAGTTCGGCTCGTCGTTCTTGCGGGGCTGGTCCTTGTCAATCACACGGCAGTCCATGCCCATGATGCGCGGGGCGAGGAGCAGCGGCTCGACATCCTTTTCCGGCTCAAAGTCATCGAGGTGCAAGTCCACACGCCACGCCATCACGGTCAGCCCCTCCCCCTCGTTGTTCCTGCCCGTGCCGTCCGCGACGTACAGCTGCACACGGTGGGGGGACTCCGCGAAGCCGCACTCCTCGCCGACAAGCGCGTTACCGATCTTCACCCAGCTGAGACTGTCCTTCGCCTCGGGGCCGTCGCCGTTGTTGTAGAACTGAAGCCCGTAAGCGTCCATCTGCTGTCCCGTGTCGGGGTAATAGGCCGACTTCAGGGCGGAGACGACCTGATCCATCACATAGTCCGCCTGCCCCATCGCATCCGTTACCTCCATGCCGATACGCCAGCTCTGCACAACCGAATGGAAACAGAAAAACGACATCAGCGTCATGATTGCGAGAATCATGATCGCAAGGATGATTTCAACCAGCGTGAAGCCGTTCTGTCTCTTTCGTCTGCTCATTTTTTAGTTAAGGAATAAACGGATGATGCGACTGGATATTTCCTTTTTTTCGGGACTCCATGACGACGTGACGACGTGACCCCAACCTGAACCCCCCAACCTGAACCCCTTAACCCCTTGCCCCCTTAACCCCTTCTTCCTGCTCACTGCTTCTTCCCCTTGCGTACATAGCGCACAAGCTCCTCGCGCTGGTTGTCGCCCCGGCCCCACGAGACGATGGTGCGGACGGTGTAAAGCTCGTCGTCCACCTCGTTCGTCTGCAGCACCTTCTCGTCCACCGTCCGCTCGAACACATACTTCTCGACGAGCGACGAGTCCGGCGAGACGGGCACGTCTTTCTCCACATCGTCCGTCTCCTCGATCGGGTATTGGAGCTCGCCGAGGCTGAACACGTATTGCGCCTGCTGGAAATCCTTGGCCAGCATAATCGTCGCGGTACTGGTACTCAACCCAACCATCAACATCAGCAACCCCACGGAGAGAATCATCGTCGCGATCAGCACCTCAATCAGCGTGAACCCATTTTGTTTCATTTCTCCTCGTCCTCCAAGACTTTCGCCACGCCGAGCATATCCACTGCGACGGTCAGCGAGAACGCGTCGTCGCCCTCGGTGGTGATCTTGACCTTGTAGGGTCGGCAGGTACCGTTGCTCTTGTAGCGCACGCGTACCGTGCGTACGCTGTCCTCATCCTCGTCAGTCCCGTCGGATAGGGGATCCGTGGTTTTTTCCGGGGACAGCAGATGCGAGAACCGTCCCGCGTCGGCGGTGTCGGTATAGCCCTCGAAGACGAACTGCACCTGCTCGTAGGTCTGTTCCGTGTTCACGTCCGCCATGGTGTAGGAGCCGCCGCCGGAACCGCTGTCCTGCGGTTCGGCGTCGAACGCCGCCATCCGCGCGGTCTCCGCGTCCGCGACCGCGTTAGTGGTGGCGAACGCCCGCGCGGAGACGATGCTCTCGCCTCCCCCCCCCCCGCTGACCTTTTCCACGCAGAGCTTCCCGTTTGTGGAAAACACCAGTTCCATCTGACTCCCGTGCAGTACCGCCATCGTGCGGGCATAGCGCGACATCCGCATGACCCCGCGCGTGGCGGTCCGCACACGGGACACATCCGTCCCACCCGCGATCATCGGAGAGACAATCGCCACCATCACGCCAAGAACAGCAAGAATCACGAGCAGCTCGATGATCGTGAACGCGCGTCTGTTCGGTCGGAGGGCTGAAAGCCCGTCAATAAATGGAGGGCGAGCGTCCCCGCGAGCCGTGAGGGCTGAAAGCCCGTTGGGCATTAGCGTAGGGCAAAGCCCTACGAACCGTGGCACAACGGATGTCAAGCCCTGTAGGGGCGCATAGGGTTCGCACTCCTTTCTGTAAGGGCTTTCAACCCTCTTTCTACGAGGGTTTTCAGCCCGCGGTCTCGAAAAAAGGAAACGCATATCCACGTTAGATTCTGCCTTACCCTAATTCGTGAGGTCGTCCTCGGTCCCCATTTCAAAGTCAGGCCCGGCGGATGTGATGGTGAATGTCTTGCCCCGCTTGCTGTACCCGAACGGCGTGCCCCACGAGTCAACGAGGGAGCCTGGTTTCAGGATAGGGGGGTCATCGTCTGTGCCGACGGTCAACTCGTCCAGGTTGTCCGGCAGTTTGCCGTTATGCTTCATGGCGAAAACCTGGACCGCCTTTTCGATATTCGCAATGCTGGTGCGGGTCGCTGAGATGTTGGCATCCCCCAGAGCACCGATGATGTTGACCACTGCCACCGCCGCCAAAATACCCAGGATCGTAATCACAACGAGCATTTCCACGAGCGTGAAACCTGCTTTGCGTTGACGGTTCTGGTTTTCGTCTCTCTCTTTACCTTTCATGTTTCCTCCTTCGTTTCGGCTCATTGAGCCCCGATTGATGATGTGACTTGGAACACGGCCATCAGAATACTGATCGCCACAAAACCGACCATGCCGCCGATGCCGACAATCAGAATCGGCTCCAGCGCATTTGTGAAAACCCTGATGTTACGGTCCATCTCGCTCTCGTAACGGCGCCCGATATGCCCGAGCGAGCTTGGCATGTCGCCCGACTGCTCGCCGACCGCCAGCATGTCCGTCATCATCTTCGGGAACACGTTGCTCCCCGCGAGGGGGCTCGAGATGCTGGTGCCGTCCGTGACGCGCTGGCGCGCGTTGCGGAGCGCCCCCGCGATGACCGCGTTGCCGCACGTCTCCTCTGCGATCCGCAACGCCTGCAGCACGTTCACGCCGTTCGCCAGCAGGGTCTTCATCGTGTAGGCGAGCGACGCGAACGAGCCGCAGGCGACGATGCCCTTGATGAGGGGGGCCTTGAGCTTCAGCCCGTCCCACCAGAGGCGCCCCGCCGGGGTCTTGATGTGGCGCATAAGCAGGATGATGCCGCCGATAATGGCCAGCGCAAGGAATATGCCGTATTTCATCGTGAACTCGCTCGTGCCCATCAGGATGCGCGTGGGCAACGGGAGGATCCCCCCCATGTTGTCGAAAATCAGCTTGAATTTCGGCAGCACGAAGTTCATGGCAAAAATAATCGTGACAATGCCGAGCACCAGCACAATGATCGGGTAGGTCATGGCGGCTGAAATCTTAGAGCGCATATTTTCGTTCCGCTCGTAATGCTCCACGAGACGGCGCAGCACATCCGTCATCGCGCCCGACGCCTCGCCCGCGCGGATCATGTTGCCGAAGATGGGGGGGAATGTCGTGGGGTGCGCGGTCACGGCGTCGGACAACTGCTCGCCGCGGATGATGCGGTCGCGCAAATCCCCCGCAATGAAACTCGACGGGGCGTCCGCCTCGCCTTGGTTCGCCAGACAGTTCAGCGCGGCCCCCAGCGTCATGCCCGCCTCCAGCAGGTCGCTCAGCTCGGAGGTGAAGAGCAGCACCTCCTGCGACTTCATGCGCGGCGCGGCGTTGCCGACCTTCAGCTTCCAGAACGGCACGTCCTTCTTCGCCGCTTTCTTGGCAGTCTCGGTCACGGAGATGGGGCGGTAGCCCAGCCGCTCGACCGCGAGCATCGCGCCGCGCCGGTCCCCCGCCTCGACCGAGCCCTCCAGCTTCCGCCCGTCCTTCGACATCGCCTTGTATAAGAAAGTCGCCATGTTTACCTTTTAGATTTTTCCGTTTTTTCTCGCAGAGACACAGAGGCGCAGAGAAGGAATAGGTAATAAAGAATAGGTAATAAGTGATAGGTAATAAGTGATAAGCCTGCGAAACATTACACTTATTACTTCTAACCTATTACTTATTACTTTTTTCATTACTCCGTATCCTCCGTGACGCGGAAGAGCTCCTCGACCGAGGTCATGCCCCGGAACACCTTGATCCACCCGTCCTCGCGCAGCGTCTTCATGCCCCCCCTCAGCGCGGCCTCGCGGATGGTGGCGGAGGACTTGCGCCCGATGATGAGCGACTCAATCTCGTCGTTCACGACCAGCAGCTCGAACAGGCCGCCGCGCCCCCGGTACCCCGTCTTCTTGCAGGACTCGCACCCGTTCGCCTCCCACACGATGTTCGACGTCGGCGGGGTCTCCAGGTCATACCACTTCATATCCAGCGGCACCTCGCGCTTGCACTTCTGGCAGAGGCGGCGCACGAGGCGCTGGGCCATCACGCCGACCACCGCCGACGCCACGAGGAACGGCTCCGCGCCCATGTCAATGAGACGCGCGAACGCGCCCGCCGCATCGTTGGTGTGCAACGTGCTGAACACCAGATGGCCCGTGAGCGACGCGTTGATGGCGATCTCCGCCGTCTCGCCGTCGCGGATTTCGCCGACCATGATGATGTCCGGGTCCTGACGCAGGAACGCGCGGAGCGCGCGCGCGAACGTCAGCCCGATGTCCTGCCGCACCAGCACCTGATTGATGCCGGGCATCTCGTACTCGATGGGGTCCTCCGCCGTCAGGATGCGCACCTGCATCTTGTTGATCTCGTGCAGGAACGCGTAGAGCGACGTGGACTTGCCCGAACCCGTCGGGCCCGTCACGAGGAAAATACCGTTGGGACGGTTGATGAGCTTGACGACGTGCCCCTGGTCGCGGTCATTGAAGCCGAGGTCCTGCAGCTTCACGAAATTGCCCGACTTCTGCAGGAGACGCAGGGAGATGGACTCGCCGTAGGCCGTCGGCATGGTGGACACGCGGATGTCAATGTCGTCATTGTTCAGGCGCACGCCGATGCGCCCGTCCATCGGCAGACGCTTCTCCGCGATGTCGAGGTTCGCCATGACCTTGATGCGCGAGATGATGGCGGCCTTGAGTTTGTTCAGTTGCGGCGGCACGTCCACCTTGTGCAGCATCCCGTCAATGCGGTAACGGATACGCAGCTCGTCCTCCATCGGCTCAACGTGGATGTCGGTCGCGCCTTGACGGTCCGCCTCCGCGATGATCTGGTTCACGAATTTCACGATGGACGCCTCCGCGCCGATCTCATTCACGTCAATCTTCGAGATGGAGGCGAGGTCCGAGTCCACCTCATAACGGCCATCCTCGATCATCTTCTCGATGGCGTCCGCGCCCACGCCGTAATACTTGCGGATGGCCTTGTCAATCTCCTCGCGCGGACTGAGCGCCACGCGTACAGGGCATCCCGCCGCGAGGCGCAGGCCGTCGGTCATGCCCGTGTTGAACGGGTCGCACGACGCGACCTTCAGCACCCCGTTCTCGACGACCAGCGGCAGGACATTGTACTGATACACCGCACGGGCGGGGAGACTCGTGAGCGCCTCATCCGTCGGGCGCACATCCGCCAGGTCGAGATACGCGAACCCCAGGATCTCGCCGATTTTCTGGAGGAACGTATCCTCGCGCGTGATCCCCAGGCGCGTCACGACACCCGGGATCCCCGCGCCGTCCGAACGGTCCGCCGCGAGGATCTGCCCGATCTGCACCTCACTGAACAATCCCGTGCGCTTCAACACCAGCGCTGCAAAAGCATCTGCTGAACCCGACATAAAATCCCTTTTAAATTGATAACCCAGAAACTTTATCACATTCCCCGTGGGCTTTCCACTACAATTTTTGTTTTTCGCGGTGCCCGTTTTTCGTGGTGCAGTGAGTGATCGGAACCCCCCAACAAAAAATTTTTGACTTTTGGCATTTTTCTGCTTGCAACTGCAACAGAGATTGGGTATGCTGTTTCTATTTGGAGAAACAGGCTTATGAGTGAAAGGATACAGGCGATGGACAGGCAAACGGCAGGGCTCGGGCAAGATCCCGATGCGAACGGTTTCTTTGGGCGTTATGGCGGGATGTTCCTGCCGCCGCAACTCGAGGAGCCTTTCGCGGAGATTATCGAGGCCTATCACCGGATCGCGAATGACGCGACATTTATCAATGAGCTGCGCATGATCCGCAAGACGTTCCAGGGACGCCCGACACCCGTCTATCACGCGCGGAATCTGTCGCTGAAAAACGGCGGTGCGCAGATTTACCTGAAGCGCGAGGACTTGAACCACACCGGGGCGCACAAGTTGAACCACTGCATGGGCGAGGGCCTGCTGGCGAAATTCATGGGTAAGAAAAAACTCATCGCCGAGACGGGCGCGGGTCAGCACGGCGTGGCGTTGGCGACCGCCGCCGCGTATTTCGGGCTCGACTGCGAAATCCACATGGGCGAGGTTGACATCGCCAAGCAACAGCCGAACGTGTTGCGCATGAGGTTGCTGGGCGCGAAGGTCGTCCCTGTGACGTTCGGGCTGCGGACGCTGAAGGAGGCCGTGGACTCTGCCTTTGAGGCGTATCTGGCGGACCCCAAGAATGCGATTTACTGCATCGGGTCAGTGGTGGGGCCCCACCCCTTCCCGCTCATGGTGCGCGATTTCCAGAAGGTCGTCGGGATCGAGGCGCGCGAGCAGTTCCTGGAGATGACGGGGAACCTGCCGGACGCCATCTGCGCGTGCGTGGGGGGGGGGTCGAACGCGATGGGCCTGTTCTCGGGGTTCCTGAATGACCCGACGGTCGGCATTTACGGCGTGGAGCCGTTGGGGCGCGGCCCAGGTGTGGGCGATAACGCCGCGACGATGTCCTACGGGCGCGAGGGCGTCATCCATGGTTTCAGGTGTTACCTGCTCCAGAATGAGGATGGCTCCCCGGCGCCGGTCTATTCGTGCGCGAGCGGCCTGGACTACCCCGGCGTCGGGCCGGAGCACTGTTACCTGAAAGACGCGGGGCGCGTGTCGTATGTGTCTTGCACCGACGGTGAATGCCGCGACGCCTTCTTCCAGTTGTGCCGTCTCGAGGGGATCATCCCGGCGCTTGAGAGTGCCCACGCCGTGGCGTTCGCGCTCAAGAAGGCGCGTGAGGTGGGGCGTGGCACGATCCTCGTCAACCTCAGCGGGCGCGGTGACAAGGACATGGATTACGTCATCGAGAACTGGGGCATCGGCGAGGCGTAGAAAACCGGATACAGAGGAAAAAACAAGGCGGGGGTTCACTGTTTTGTGGGACTTTGCGGCCGCAACATTTTGTGCGGATTGTTATTGCAATTTCCACAAACCTGACTTATTATTAAACATTACTTTTTTTTATAAGGATTAAGGAGAGAGATGAAAGCGAAAGTCAGTGTTGGAGCGATTGTCGCCAGTGTTGCGTTGTCGGGTGTCGCCGCGATTGTCGAGCCGAGCATCCGTCCGCGTTGGTCAGGCGCGGAGGTGGGCGAGTGGACCATGGATTATAACGCGGCGTTCGCGGCGGCGGCGACAAATGAGGCCTCGCGCGGCGTGGTGCTGTATTTCACCGGCCTGTGGTGGTGCCCGTACTGCCAAGCGTTGGAGACGAAAGTGCTGATCCAGCAGGGATGGCAGGACTACGTTCAGGAGAACCAGTTCTATCTGGTGGCGATCGATAACCTCAGCCGAACAGGCGGGAACTGGTGCTGGCTCTGGGATACGGATTATCTCGACGAGGCAGGTCTGACCCTTCAGGAGGCGAACCAGGAACTTCTGGATCGCTACCTCCTGCAGACCCAGTACGCCACCCCCGACGCAACCCATAACACGGCGTTCGACTACGACCAGATCGGCTACCCCACCATGTTGATTTTCCGCCCGGGCAACAGCGCATACCCGATGGGGCGCACGTCGTTCCCGGACTTCAGCACCACAAGCTACACCGTCATCACCGCGACGGCGAACGTGCTGCAGCAGTTCGACCAGATTCTGGCGACAGACCCGGAAGACGGGAAGGACAACTATTGGCAGGGCGCGACGCAACTCGACGTGTCCGCGTGCGAGGACAACGTGACCGCGTTCGGGAGCCGCACGTTGAGCCCACGCGACACGGCGGACTGGTACGCGTTCGAGTCCATCCCCAACCGGAAGTGGACGTTCGCCATCACGCCCGGCGGGCGCGGGGAGACCAACAACATCACGGCGGCCATCTTTGTGAACCCGGCTGGGAGCGCCGTGTTGTCACAGTCGTTCGTGCCGTCAGGCGGCACGGGCCTCACCTACACCACACCCTCCGCCGGTACCTATTACCTGCGGATGACGCGCCCGAGCGGCTCTGCCAGCGTGGTGCAGGGGTACCACTTGGCGTACTCCTATTCAGAGCCGTGGAAAACGACGGTCAGCGAGACGTGCACGGGGCCGGGGGCGATGATGTTCACGCCCCAGCTCGAGGGGGGGGCCGAGATGACCCTGCTCGTGAACGGGGGGGTCGTGACAGATGATTTCACCGATGGCGTGGCATGCTGGATCGCAGTGGGGCCTGGCAAACACACGGTGGTGTGGCAGACAGAGGGCTTCGGGGGGGCGTCCGGATCCGTGGGGGGGGTGGCGTTCGTGGCGCTGTCGCAGGCGGCCCCCCTGTCGCCGCTGGACAAGTCCATCGTCGCCGCCGATGCGCGCGAGGGCTTCTTCACTTGGGGGGGGGACTCCCTGCCCCCCGCCCTGTCGCCGAGTTATACGATTTACGCCGGGCCCA
>WRML01000026.1 GCA_009777165.1 Kiritimatiellota bacterium | reverse complement strand
ATCGAGTTGCTGGCGAACAGGGGGGCCCCTGGGCTCAGCGCGCGGCTCTGCGATGCCGGCCTCTACATGGACAGGGGCGTGGCACAGGCGGCGGCGGGGGCGTTCCGCACGTGTCTGCAACAGCCACAGTTCGCGTCCGCGCTGGCGTTCGCTGCCGGATCGCTGACGGCGGAGCAACGCGGTCCGCTGATGACGGCGTTCGGCTCGGTCGTCCAGCAGTTGCCCGACCCCGGGCGTGTCGTGCGCGAGATCGGCGAGTGTGTTGCGAAGGCGAAGCCCGATGCCTGTGCGGATGTGCTGAGATTGCTCGCGGGGCTTCAGTCGGAAGAGGCGTGTGCCGTGCTGATCGCGCAGATGAAAACAGGCGATACGGAGTTACGCAAGGCAATCGTGCGCACGCTTATGAAGTGGAGTTCGTCGCTTGCGCTTGCGCCGTTGCTGGAGCTGGCAGTCGCCGATGCCGACGCGGGCGTGAAGGTGCTGGCGTTCCGTAACGCGCTGACGGTGATGGACAAGCCGAATGTCGTGTCCGCAGAGTTGAAACTCGCGTTCCTGCAAAAACTGGCGCAAGCCGCCGAGCGCAAGGAGGAGCAGAAATTAATTCTGGCGGCCGTCAAGGTTCTGCCCGGTGCGGCGGCGGCGGCGTACCGTGAGGAACTTGCCAAGTTGTTCGACATTCAGGACACCGAGGTGGTGGTCACGGCGATCAACATCGGCGGCAAGGAGGTCGGCGCGTTCAAGGCGGATGCGCGGATGACGGGCGGAAAAGTTTATGCGGTGAACAACCCGATTGACCTGTCTGGCGCGGCTGATGCCGCGCCAGAGGCGGTTTACCAGAGCAGCCGTTACGAGAACATGAGTTGCGCGTTTGACGGTCTGAAGCCGGACGCGCCCTACCTGCTGCGTCTGCATTTCGCCGAGCTTTACCATCAGGATGCGGGGCGGCGCGTATGCGACGTGATCGCCAACGGCACGAAGATTGTGGAGAATTTCGACATCGTTGAGAAAGCGGGCGGCGCGTTTAAGGCGGTCACGGAAACCAAGGGCGTCACGTCCGACGCGCAAGGGAAAATCACCGTCGAATTCAAGACCGTGCGCGACCAAGCGCTGGTCAACGGGATTGAGTTGCTGGAGGAGGTCGCCGCGCCGCCCCCTGCGGCGGCAAATGCGGCGGACAAAATCCGCGTCCTGATTCTGTCAGGCGCGAACAACCACGACTGGAAAGGGACGACAACGGCACTGGCACTCATTCTTGTTGAAGACCCGCGTTTCGAGGTGACAACGACGGAAACGCCGTGGAAAATGATGCCCGCCGACCTTGCGAATTTTGACGTGCTAATCTCCAACTGGAACACGTGGGATAAGAAAGAGGAGGAGCGCAAAAAGTATGAATGGGACGACGAGATGAAGGCGGCGTTCCTCAAATGGTTCAAGGGCGGCGGCGGATTTTTCGTCCTGCATTCGGGAAGCAGCATGTTCTACGACTGGGACGACTACCACAAGCTGACCGCCGGCGCATGGGGGCCCGAGACGTTCCATCCGCACAACCAGAAATTCACGCTCAACGTCGTTGACAAGGAGCATCCCGTCACGAAAGGGATGACAGACTTCGAGACCTTTGACGAGCCATGGCAGAAGATCAGCAACCCCAACCCCAATCGTCATGTTCTGATGTCGGGCGTGGTCAGCAAAGAGAACAAAGGCTCCGGCGAGGTCGAGCCGTTCGTGTTTGTGACCCAGACCGATAAGGGGCGTTGCTTCACGCTCCTGCTCGGGCACGACGCGAAGATGATGCAGGACAGCGAGGGCTGCAAGCAACTCATCCTGCGCGGTACCGCATGGGCGGCGACAGGAACGGTCCCCGATTGACAGAACGTTAGAGCAGGTTCGTCGCTTCCCTCACGATGTCGGCGACGGTGGGGATACAGGCGGCTTCAAGGTGTTTGGCGGAGGGGAAGGGGCAGTCAGGGGAGGCCAAGCGACGGACGGGTTTTTCAAGGTAGTCGTGCGCCTGTTCCATAATCTGCGCGGCAATCTCCGCCGCGAAGCCGCCCGTCTTGGGGCCCTCCTCGACAATCAGTACACGCCCGGTGTTCTTCACGGAATCCACGATCAGGCCGATGTCCAGCGGCGCGAGCGTGAGCAGGTCAATCACCTCCGCGTCCACGCCATTCTGCTCAAGTTGCGCGGCGGCCTGGTTCGCGAGGTACGCCATGTACGACCACGCGATGATGGTCACGTCGTTCCCCGGGCGCGTACAGTTGGCGGTGCCAAACGGGATGGGAGGGGAGAGTGATACGTTAGAAGTCTGAAGTCTGAAGTCAGAAGTAACTCCTAACGCCTCGTTCGCGAAGCGCAGGGGATAGAGCAGCTTATGCTCCAGGAACAGCACGGGCCCGTTGTCGCGGATGGCGGTCTGCAGCAGGCCGGACGCGTCGCGCGCGTTGGATGGCGCGGCGATCTTCAGCCCGGGGACCCCCGTGAACAGGCGTTCCAGCGACTGCGAGTGCGTCGCGCCGTAGCCGCGCCCCCCCCCGGGCGGGGTACGCAGCACGAGGGGGCAGTCGAGCCCGTAAATCGGGCGGAGTTTCGCCGCCATGTTGACGAGCTGGTCAACCGCCAGCGTGATGAAATCCATGAACATGATTTCGATGACGGGGCGCTGCCCCGCGACCGCTGCGCCAATCGCGATGCCCGTGATCGCCTGTTCAGAGATGGGTGTGTTGCGGACGCGGGAGGGGCCGAACGCATCAATCAGCCCGCGCGTGACGCCGAAGGCTCCTCCGTAGACCCCGATGTCCTCGCCCATCAGAAAGACGGACGGGTCCCGCCGCATTTCAGCGGCGAGCGTCTCGCGGATCGCTTGTGTGAACGTAATTGCATTCATCATGACTTTCTTTTTTTCTCACAGGAAGGTAGGGAGGTCACAAAGGCAATGCCTCGGTTTTGAGACAGGATTTTTTGAATAAAAACCTTTGCGTCCGTTGTGCCTTTGTGTGCGATAAAATCCGTAGCATTGTCTTTGTGTCCGTTGTGCCTTTGTGTACGTTCACGTGATGTCGGAGACGTAAGCGGCGGGGTCGGGTAGAGGGGAGATTTCGCAGAAACGGATGGCCTCGTTGATTTTCCCGAGGGCCCCCTCCCGGCGTGTCACGATGGATTCATCCGTCAGTGCCCCCCTGCCGAGAAGCTCTTTTTCGAGGCGCAGGATGGGGTCGTTCTGTTGTGCGGCAGCCTCCTCTTCGCGCGTGCGGTAAACACGGGGGTCCCCACGGGAATGCCCCGACATACGGTAGGTGTGGCACTCGATCAGCGCGGGACCCTGCCCTCTCCGTGCGCGTACGGCACGGCGGGTGACCGCCTCGAGGACCGCAAAGAAATCGTTGCCGTCAACCGTCGAGCTAGGCATCGCGTAGGCTTTGGCGCGTTCGGCGATGCAGGGGTTCGCCAGCCCGCCGGAGGTCGGCGTGGACATGGCGTAGCCGTTGTTCTCCACAATGAACAGGACGGGAAGTTTCCAGAGGGAGGCCATGTTGAGCGTCTCGTGGAACACGCCCTGGTTGGAGGCCCCGTCGCCGAACAGGCACGCGGTGACACGGCCCGAGCCGCGCATCTGTGCGTCGAGCGCGAGGCCCGCCGCGAACGGGATACTCCCCCCCGTGATGCCGTTCGCGCCGTAGAATCCAATGGCGGGATCCATCATCATCTGGCTCCCCCCCCTGCCGCGTGAGTAGCCCGTCTCGCGACCGAAGAGTTCCGCCAACGCCCGGCCCGGATCCGCCCCGCGCGCGAGAAAGTGGCCATGCCCCCGGTGCGTCGTCGTCATCGCGTCCTGCGGCCGAAGTGCCGCCGCCACGCCGACGGCGACCGCCTCCTGGCCGATGCACGTGTGCGCGGTCCCCATGATGCGCCCCTCCAGGAACAGGCGCTCAATCGCCTCCTCGAAGAAGCGGATTTCCAACATCAGCGTGTAGGCGTCAAGTAACGTCATAGCAGAGCGGTCATTCAAAGGTGGTCAGGAGACGGGCGGCGACTTTCTGCGCGGCCTCGTCCCCCTTGATCTGTTGCACCAACGCGAGCGCGAACAGCATCGCGGTGCCAGGCCCCTGGCTCGTGATGATGGTGCTGTCCGCAACGACCGGAACGTCATCGTAAGACTCGCCCAGCAGGTGCGCGCACGTCGGGAAGCAGGTCGCGCGGCGCCCTTCGAGGATACCCGCCGCAGCCAGCACCGTCGGCGCGGCGCAGAGCGCGGCGACGATGCGGCCCGTCTCCGCAAACCGTTGGACGGCCCGAAGGACGCGGTTATCCGCCAAGAGGTTCTCCGTGCCCTTCCCCCCCCCTGGCAGGACGATCGCGCCGAACGTATCGAGATCCATCGCGGACCACAGCGCGTCGGCGGTCAGCGTCATCCTGTACGCGGCGCACACGGAGACACTGTCCGTCAGCGACACCGTCGTGACCTCCATATCCGCCCGCCGCAGAACATCCACAATCGTCACTGCCTCCAGCGGTTCAACGCCCTCGGCAAAAGGTACTAAAAAATTCACCCTATTCTCCTTTTGATGAAATCATCATAGCACATGCGCGGACGAGAAGAAAGCAGAAGGATGAAAAATTACGCGAAGCGCGAAAAACCCTCGGGCGTGTTAATACAAAAGGCTGAAAGCCTTGCGCATGTACCGAAAAGGCGCAACCTCTGGAGTGCGGCGGCTCGCCGCCGCTTTTTGTTGCGGGGGCTCGCCCCCGCGCGGGGACGGTTGTAGGGGCGGACCCGTGTGTCCGCCCGGTCGCCGGTGCGCGGGGCGAGCCCCACGCATGAAAGCGGCGGCGAGCCGCCGCACTCCAGAGGACCGCATCGGGACGCAAAAAAATCCTTGCCGTTGGAACTTTTTCGAGCGTTCAGCCTTTGGCGGGAAGCGGACACGATCGTTATGAACAGGCTCTCGTACCAACGTCATTCAGGTGAAGAAGGCACTTGATTGTCCTTGGTTTGAAGTATTCCCGAATGAGTGCTTTTTAACCTGATGTTTTTTTTCCTCTCGCCGAGCCATTGCATCAGGAGGAAGGCGAAGACGGAGCAGCAGATGGCGGAATCGGCGATGTTGAAGGTGGGGAAGTGGGAGTGCCCCAGATAGAAGTCGAGAAAGTCAATGACGTAGCCGAGGCGGATGCGGTCAATCAGGTTGCCAAGCACCCCCCCCAGAAGAGTCGCGAAAATCAGCCCCCCCCCCCTGATACCACCGAACAGCTGCCGCCGCTTCCAGAAGAAGAACGCAAGCACGGCGACGGAGAAGGCGATGAGGAAGACCTGCCACCCGGCAAGTATCCCCCACGCGGCACCGGGGTTCTCGACGTAGCCGAGGTTGAAGAAGCCGAGGATGACCGGGATGCGCCCGAGTGGCTTCAGCCACGCCAGGGCCAGCCATTTCGTGAGCTGATCCGCGGCAATGACGGCAAGCGCCCACAGCCAGGGGATACGGAAGGGACTACACAACCCCCCGGCGGTTTCGTCACCACCCCCTTTCAAAAGGGGGCTTTGGGGGGGCGGCGGTTTCGGAGGATCCGCCGGACCAAGTTCAGCGGAACAGTCTGGCATGGTGGTTCGAGCGTTGTTCCATTTCAGACTGGCACGTGATGCAGTTCCGGGCGAACGGCAGGACGGCGATACGTTCTTTGTTGATGAGCGCGCCGCAGATGTCGCAGATGCCGTAGGTGCCTTTGTTGATGGCATCGAGGGCCTCGTTGATCTTCGTGATGATGCTCTGCTGGGTACCGACCTGGCCGAGGTGCTGAAGGCGCAGGAAGGAATCCGTACCGTCCTCTTCCACGTTGGTCTCCTCGGAACGCTGGAGCGCGGCGGTCTTCATCACGCTGGACTGGTCGGCAATCCGGTCGCGCATGGAGAGCAGCTCGAGCTGGAACTGCTTGAGGTCGTGCTTACTGAAGCTGGGCTTGCGGGACGTGGCCTTCTTCTTGGGCGCGGAAGATGCGGCTCGCGGGGATGCCCGCCCTCCAGCGGGTACCGCCTTTTTCGCCGCGACGGCCGCCTTGGGCGGTTGCTTGGCAACAGCCTTCGTCTCGTGCTTCGTCTGAACTGAACTCGTCTTGTGTGTGTCTCTCTTCACCATGTCATCGTGTCCTTGCCAAAAAAACGGCTTGTTAAAGAATCGTATAGCATACAGGTTTGGCGGGGGAATGCAACAGAAAAGTTGCTTAATTCTCCCTTAATTCTCATCACGCCTCCTCGGGGGGGGAGTTGATCCACTGGCGGATGGCGTCGCTGAACGGACCGACCGCTTCGACGGTGGCGGCGGCCTCGCCGTCTGCGGCGGGGATAGCGACGGTTTCGCCGGGGCGTTTGCCGTCGAGGGCAATCGCCATACGGGTCTGGCAGGAGATGATGCCGAGCGCCTCGTTGTGGTCCCACTCGCCGAGGATCGTGTAGGTGCGCACCGTGCCGTCTGCCAGGCGCAACGCGACGGTCGTGCCGGGGCCAACCTTGTCGTGCGGGACGTTGCTGAAGTCTGTGCCCTTGACCTGTTTAAGCTCGGCCTGAAGTTCGGACTGGCGTTGCAGGAGCTGACGTTGGAAGTCCTTCGCGGCCTGATACTCGAAGTTCTCGCGGAGGTCACCGTAACTCCGTGCGACAGCAATGTCGTTGCTGTTCTTGGGCAGCTCGACCTCGATGAGGCGTTTGTACTGCGTTTGTTTCTCGGCAACGGCTCGCCACGACGATTGACGCACGGCGGCGTGCGCCTGTTGCTGGACGACCTTCTTGCGCTCGGCGAGCGAAGGGTCGAGTTTTAGCATCCGCGCGAGCAGGGAGCGGTGCGTGGCAGGGTCCCACGCGGCAGAGGCTTGGATGCGCTCGAAGAGGAACTGGCGCTGCGGGAGGTCGAGCGCCTCGAAGACGGTCTCCATCCACTTGGGTTGGCCGAAGAGTTGCTTCAGGCTGTTCTGCATCCGCAACGACTCGCCCGAGAGCTTGCTCTCGATGATCTCGATGGCGTGCCCGAGCAGGACAATCAGGGAGGGCATGCCCTCCCATGCGAGGCTCTGGCGGGAACGGAAGACCCAGTTGACGAGCGTCGGGGGGGCCTTCGCCTGACTCAGCAGGGCGCAGCAGGCAGAGGCGGTCTCGGGGAGGTCCTTCAGCGCGGCCAGCACGTCGTCCAAGAAGCTGTACGGCATCTGCGGGATTGCGTCGAGCAAGCGCGCGTTCACGGCACTGCCCTCAGCGAGCAGAAAGGCGACCAGCCCCTCGGTATCGCGGATGTGCAGGGACTCCGCGGCCTTAATGTAACGGTCGTGTTCCCAGAGATGCGCGCGCAACTCGTCTGCAGGGGGGGTCGGGAAACCGAGGCGGCTGACGGTCATGGCAAGGCGCGCGTAGAGGGGGGCGTCCGTGTTACGTGCGCCCGTGATGGCGAAGGTAAGGCGGTCCTCCAGAATGCCACGCTTCGTGTCCTCCAGCCCTTCCAGTTTACCCGTCTGCTCGAACTCGACAATCAGGTTCAGGATTTTGACGGGATCCTTCGTCGTCGCCAGGTGCCGGAACCAGGCGTCGCCGTGCGTCTCCGCTTGGATGCGGAGTTCGATCGGCTCCGTGCGCTTGGAGGGGATGGAAACGAGCGGGTCGTTGCGCAGCGCCTTGCGCGCCCCCTCCCAGAACGCCTTCCACTGGGGGGCCGGCACAAAGCCGTTCTTCACCAGCACATCCTCAAGCCGGGTGACGGGCATGTTGCTGAAACTGCGCAACGCCAGCCGCACGATCTCCCCCGGGTTGTCCTGCGCCATCTTCCGCATGCCCTCGGGGTCGTCGTGGCGCAGGGTGAGCAGGTGGTCACGGGGGGCGCGGATGAGGCTGTCGCATGCGGCTGCGAACGACATCGCGTGCCCAGGCTTCCCATCGAAATCAATCGTGACGCGCTTATAGAAATCGTCCAGCCGCCTGACCGTGCCGATGCCCCAGTTCGCGTCAATAACCAGCACGCCGGGAACCAACGCGAGCAGGATGTCGAGGCGGCGGAACGACTCCTCCAGCGGCACCTCGCCGAACGCGGCGGTATCCACCAGCACCCCTGTCAGGCGGTCCTTGGCCGCCGCCTTCTTGAGGATGTCGCGGAAGCCCGTCAGGGTCAGTGACGCGGCAAGGCGTTGCGCGCGCTCTTTCAAGACCGCGAAGAGACCATTGAAATCCGCATCGTCAACAAGTTCCTGCACCAGCAGGGTTGTCCACTCGTCCGCCTTGTTCCCGTTATCCAGCGCCGCGACCGCCTGAATCTGCTGCAAGAGGGTTGCAACCGACAACGGACGTTTCTCCACCTGTTCCAAAAATTGGGCTTCCGCCTCCGCATCAGTAAATACGCTTTCCATTTTTTTAGGCCCTTCAATTCGCAAAAAGAAAATACAATATCAAATTTGTGAGGCGGTGGGAAGCCCGAGAAGTATAAATTTCCGTGGCGGTTACAAGTAAGGATGCGTTCCGTGCTTTCTTGCGTCGTGGCGTTGTGCGGGGCAGCTAAAAAAAAATCGTAAATGCCACTGTTTTTTCTTTTCAGACAGGCGCAAGTTTGGTATTTTAATATTTTTACTTGGTTGTGGATAAGGTTTGCTGACGAAGTCAACGGGAACATATGCATGACCTTGGTGTGTTATCGATTGAGCGTAGAGAACAGAAGAGAAAACGATTCATGAGACGATTTGATTTGACGGGAGAATGGGCTGTCCGCAAGGGCGGTACGAAGAGAATTTACAAGGCGGTCGTGCCGGGGTGTATCCACGCCGACTTGCTGACCATCCGCGAAATTCCTGAACCCCTCATCGGGAAAAATTTGCAGGAGATTGCGTGGGTCGCGGAGACGGAGTGGACTTACGAAAACCAGTTCAACGCGGATGACCTCTCCGCGTTCTCGTCCGTGCTGCTCTATTTCGAGGGGCTGGACGGCGCGGCGACGATCCTCCTCAACGACGAGGAGCTGGGGAAGACAACGGCAGGATCGCGGATCCTCGAGTTTGACGTGAAAAAGCGTCTCAGGATCGGAAAGAACAAACTGACCGTCGCCTTTGCCGCGCCCGTTAAAAAGACGAGGGGAGGGAACCCTCCGCTGGTCGGACGCCCGTCTATGCCGACGGTCGGCATCAGCGGTGATGTCTCCCTACACGCTTACAACAGCGTGCGCGTGAGGGACGTACTGATCCGGCAGGACTTCTCGGACGCGTCGGCCGTCGGCTTTGACGTGACCGTCTTGACGGAGCGTTTCGACCCGGACCGGCACATGGAGTTGCTGGCGCGGATCTGCTACAAAGGCAACACGCTCTACGAGGCGCGCGACATCCTGACGGCAGACTGCCAGACGCTGCGGCTGACCCTCAAGAACGCACAATACTGGTGGCCCGCCGGCATGGGCGAACAGCCGCTCTACGAAATCCTCGTGGATGTGTTTTCGGAGCGCACATGCCTGGAACACCTCTCCCGCCGCATCGGCATCTGCCAGGTCGAGGTCGAGAAGGCGAAGGATGGCGTGTCACGCCTGATCGTCAACCGCCATCCAACCTACATCAAGGCGGCCCTGTGGATACCGCCCGACCTGTACCCCGTGCGGCTGTCGCGCGTCGAGTACGCGCGGCTCGTGAAGGCATCGGTGGTCGCGAACATGAACATGCTGCGCGTGAAGGACATCCGCGCGTATGAGTGCAACGCCTTCTACGACTTGTGTGACGAGTACGGCGTGCTCGTCTGGCATGACCTGTTGGAGGATGAGATGAGCCCCAACATCCGTCGTCTGCGCCACCACCCCTGCATGGCGGTGTGGGGCTGCGACGACGCGGCCCTCATCAAGCGGCTCAATACCGAAGACCCCGGGCGGGCATGCCTGCCCACCTCGCTGTACCTTCGTAAGGACGCATCCAAGCTGCCGCCCGCGCTCCCGGAGCCGCGCATCGCCGCGTCTTACCTCGGCGAGGACGCGCAGAACATCTCGCATCCGATCTGTACCTACCACACCTCCGATGCGAGCGACCTGCCCCGCATGACCGCCAACTTCATCGAGCACTTCCTGTTCCCCTCCAACTTCACCAACCACATCTGGCTCAGTCAGATCCAACAGGCCGTGCTGCTCAAGCGCGAATGGGAACGCATCCGCCGGACCGAGCCCAACACGTACGGCTTCATCCACTGGCACCTCAACGACTGGTGGCCGCAGGCCAGCACCTCCACCGTGGATTACGAGGGGCGCTGGAAAGCCGCACACTACCTCCTGCGTAAGAGCCTCATCCCCATCTGGACGTGCGGCGGGTACCAGCCGCAGACAAAAAGCGTGGAGCTCTTCGCGTTCAACGACACCCCGAAGGCGTTCAAGGGCGAACTCGCTTGGCGGCTGACGCGCACAGAGGGCGATCTGGTACTGGACGGCTCGAAGGCCGTCGAGATAGCCCCCGCTTCGCGCGAGCTCGTCACCCACCTGAAGATCGATGCCCCCCTCTCCGAGTTTCGCGCGAACGACCTCTTCCTGTGGCTTTACCTCACGGACGAGCACGGCGCGTTCGCGTCAAGTAACATCGTGTACTTCTGCGAGCCGCGCGAGTGGAACCTGCCGCACCCGAAGATGCGCGCGGAGATCCGCGCGTGGGACGATAACAGCTACGCCGTCACCCTCACCAGCCAGCAGGTCGCGATGTGGGTGTGGCTGTCGCTGGAGGGCATGGACGCGCGGTACGACGACAATTTCTTCTGCATCGAGCCGAGCCGCCCGATGCGTATCCGCATCACCCCCACACGCCGCCTGAAACCCGAGCAGTTTCATCAGATGCTTCGCATCGGCTCCCTGCGCGACACCTGGCAGGAGAAGCGCACGCTCTCGCAGATGGTCGCCTCCGCCAAAAAAGCCCGCGCGACGGGTAGCGAGACAGGAAAGTAGTTTGCCCTGAAAAGGCGACGTCATCTGGAGTGCGGCGGCTTGCCGCCGCTTTCCGTTGTGGGGGCTCGCTCCCACGCGGGGACGCATGTATCCTCCAGACGTAGCGGGTGATGTTGGTGTCGCAGGAGAGGAGGGGGTAGGTGGTGACGTTGGTGGTGGGGGGGGAACGTAGTGTATCCATATTTCACACAGAGACTGCCCCATTGGTTGTGCCCGCACCAACGGGGTCCCCTCGACGGCACGGAGATTCATTGGAACAACTCCCTGTCCTGCAAACAAAACTTTAGAACTCCCGAACTTTAGAAATTTAGAACTTCTTTTCATGTTTTTATCTTACGCCGAATGAGTGGGAAAGTCAAGGACTACGGCAAGGAGAAATGTCAAATGCGGAGACATGAGCGCCCCCAGTATCCTCTTACCATTGTTCGGAAGTGTCCTGCCATTCGCCATTGAAAATCCCATTTGTAAAAGAACCAATGATAGGAATTCCATCTTCCACACGCATGAACAGTGTGCCTACTCGGGGATATCCATTTGAATAAACGCAATGGGCAACAAGACGCCCGCTAAGCGAATAGTCCCATGTTTCTTTGTAACCTCCTTCCATCCCATAAGTTTTTATTGATGCAATCACCTCGTTCTCATACCAATTCGTACTTGTTCCGATACGGTGAGCATGGGAACAAACATAATACTCCTTAGGAATCCCTTCTCTCCACCAGCTTCGTTGCTCGCCATGGTGTCTCCCTTCAAAAAAATTGTTGCTGTATAACAGAACGCCCCCCTCCCAATGCTTATACTCACCGTGCCATTTCCCATCCTTTATATAAAACTCCCTGATTTTTTCCCCTTTGACAAGATAGGTCACACGCCCTGATGCGCCAGCGGCTAACAACGCCTTCAGTTTTCTCTCGTCGAAAGTGTCCGTTCCCGAAATTCTTGTGCCGTCCTCATATTCAAATTCCAATTGGTACGACGCAAAAATCCAATCATATAAGACAGTATATGCCAACAGATAAAAAATCCCTAAAAACAATATGCCACCGATAATCACGTATAATGTCTTTTTCATTGTTACCGACCTCACTTTATATCGTCCTTTAACTCAAACGTTAGCATGGGTAGTACATATTCGTCTAAATCAAAGACCTCGGGATTCAAGACATGTGGATCCTTGCGAATTTTCCGATGTACGTAAACAGTTTCTGGCTTTGCATCCTTGAAAAAATAGTCCACGAAATTCAACTGTGGACCAGTTGTCTGCAAAGTCGAGAAAGGTTTCGCATCGTAAATAATCAATCCTGGTCTACTCCATGTCGGTTTCCATCCACGATCAGGCGTTTCGGGTGTATTGGAAAACGCTATCCAAGGTTCAAAAAGTATCCGCCCAGTGCTGGTAAACGCACTCTGATAATTGTCCGTGGAATCTGCGTAAATTGTCAATTTTCTTGCTTTGACCGAACACTTGCTTCCTCTTGTTCCCTCCCAAACGGACTTTCGCCGGTTAGGGGCGGAGCCTGACAATTCTTGCGGAAACGCACTAAAACTAGTGTCTATCAGCGTAAATAAAAATAATTATTGTTTTTCGACGAGCCATGCCGTATACTCTTTCTCTTTCAACCCGATCCACAAAAGGAGTCGACGATGGCACGCAAGGCA